>JAJXZV010000167.1 GCA_021779875.1 Pseudomonadota bacterium | reverse complement strand
TGCTCGAAGTCGGTGTGGATCACGCCGGCCGCCTGCGGCGCCGTGGCGCCGGCGCGGATGGTCCAGGCGCGCACTTCCTTCACGCCGGCGGTGAAATAGGTCTGCAGCCCGAGCAGCGCGTAGCCGCCGCGGATCACGCGGTTGAGCCCCGGCTCGTCGAGGCGCAGTTCCCGCAGGAAGTCCCCCCGATCGGCTTCGTCGAGCTGCGCGATCTCCGCCTCGATGGCCGCGCACACCGGCACCACCACCGAGCCCTCCGCCTTCGCGAGCTCGCGCACCCGCTCGAGGCGCGGATTGTCCGTGAAACCGGACTCGTCGACGTTCGCGACGTACATCACCGGCTTGTCGGTGAGCAGGTGCAGGTCGCGCAGCAGCAGCCGCTCGTTCGCATCGAGCCCGAGCGCCCGCACCGGCTTGCCGGCGTCGAGCTGGGCGCGCACGCGCTCGAGCAGGTCGCGCTGCTTGATCGCGTCCTTCTCGCCCGTCTTGGCGGACTTCGACGCCTTCTGCAGCGTGCGCTCGACGCTGTCGAGGTCGGCGAGCGCGAGCTCCGTGTTGATGGTCTCGATGTCGTTCGCCGGATCCACGCGCCCGGCGACGTGCACGATGTCGTCGTTCTCGAAGCAGCGCACGACGTGCGCGATGGCGTCGACCTCGCGGATGTGCGAGAGGAACTTGTTGCCGAGCCCCTCGCCCTTCGAGGCGCCGGCGACCAGCCCGGCGATGTCCACGAACTCCACCGTCGTGGGCACGACCCGCTCGGGGTGCACGATCGCGGCCAGCTGCTCGAGCCGCGGATCCGGCACGGGCACCACCCCCACGTTCGGGTCGATGGTGCAGAAGGGATAGTTCTCCGCGGCGATCTGCGCGCGGGTGAGTGCATTGAACAGCGTCGACTTGCCGACGTTCGGCAGTCCCACGATTCCACAGCGAATGGCCATCAGTTCCTTCCCGCGCGCACGTGCAGCCGCGCCATCGCACGTTCCGCGCCTTGTTCCAACATCATCGGCACGGCGTCCACCGCCGTGTTCACCGCATCGAGGATCAGCTCCTCCTCGGCCTTCGGGGCGCGCGTCAGCACGTAGTCGATCACCTCGGCCTTGGTGCCCGGATGCCCGATCCCGAGGCGCAGCCGCCAGAAGTCCTCGCCCAGGTGCGCGATGATGTCGCGCAGGCCGTTGTGGCCGCCGTGGCCGCCGCCGTGCTTGAGCCGCACGCTGCCCACCGGCAGGTCGAGCTCGTCATGCACCACCAGGATTTCCTGCGGCGCAATCTTGAAGAAATCGCTCAGCTGGCGCACCGACATGCCGCTGCGGTTCATGTAGGTGGTCGGCTTCAGCAGGATGATTTCCTGCCCCGCGACGCCGATGCGCGCGGTCTCGCCGGAATACTTGCGATAGTCGCGAAATTCCCCGCCGTGGCGCCGGGCGAGCGCATCGCAAAACCAGAAGCCCGCGTTGTGCCGCGTCGACTGGTGTTCCGGTCCCGGATTGCCGAGGCCGGCGATGATCTTCAGTGTCAGTCCCGCCATCGTGGGTTTGCGCTCCACACCGCGTCACGCGGAAGCAAAGAACGAGGGCCGTCCGGGAGACGGCCCTCGTCGAAGGATTGCCGAGGAAAGTTACTTCTTCGCGTCCTTCTTCGCCGGTTCCTTCTTGGCGTCGGCCGCGGGCTTCGCGGCCTCCGGCTTCTTCGCCGCGTCCGCCGCCGCGGCGGGAGCCGTCGCGCCTTCGGTCGCCGCAGCCGCGGCCGCCGGCGCCGCCTCGGGCTCCTCGGCGCGCGGGCTGTGGATGGCCACGACCGCCGCGTCTTCCTTGGCGAGATCGAGCAGCGTCACGCCGTCGGGGACCTTGACCTGCGACAGGTGGATGCTCTCGTTCAGCGAGAGATTCGACAGATCCACCTCGATGAACTCCGGCAGATCCTTCGGCAGGCACGACACCTCGACCTCGGTGCGCATGTGCGACACGAGGCCGCCCTGCTGCTTCACGCCCGGCGCGATCGCCTCGCCCTTGAAGTGCAGCGGGATGCTGATGCGGATCTTCTCGTTCTCCTCCACGCGCTGAAAGTCGACGTGCAGGATGACGTTCTTGTACGGATGCCGCTGCACGTCCTTCAGGATGGCCGCCTGGGTCTGCTCGCCGACGCTCAGGCTGAGGATGGTCGAGTAGGAACGCTCGTTCTCGAGCACGAGCGAGAGCTTCTGGTGGCTCAACGACAACGCCCGCGCGTCGAGGTGTCCGCCGTAGAGGATCGCCGGGACCTTGCAGGCGTGACGCAGGCGGCGGCTCGCACCCTTGCCATGCGTCTCGCGGAACTCGGCGACGAGTTCGAAAGAGGTTTTCATAGACTTCTCCAGTTACAGTACAACCACGCCGCTGCCGCGCCGCGACCAGTCGCGGCAGCGCCGACCAAATCAATCGTCCCGCCGAGGCGCGCGCCTCAGTCGATGTACAGCGAGCTCACCGAGTCCTCGTCGCTGATGCGGCGGATGGTCTCGGCCAGCAATGCCGCCACGCTCAGCTGGCGTATCCGCGGGCAGGCCCGTGCCGGCGCGGCGAGCGGGATGGTGTCGGTGACCACCAGCTCGTCCAGCACCGAATTCGAGATGCGCTCGATCGCTGCGCCCGACAGCACCGGATGCGTGATGTAGGCGACCACCCGCACGGCCCCCTCGTCCTTGAGCGCCTGCGCCGCCTGGCAGAGCGTGCCGGCTGTGTCGACCATGTCGTCGATCAACACGCAGGTCCTGCCCTCGACCGCGCCGATGATGTTCATCACCTTCGACTCGTTGGGCCGCGGCCGGCGCTTGTCGATGATCGCGAGGTCGGCGTCGTCCAGGCGCTTCGCGAAGGC
>JAJXZV010000021.1 GCA_021779875.1 Pseudomonadota bacterium | reverse complement strand
CGCCGCGCGCGGTCCGGCGCCGAGCCGGGATCCGAGGCGTACCATCGTGCGGTCCTCGACCTGCCCGGCGAGCTGGCCGCAGGCCGCATCGATGTCGTCGCCGCGCGTGCGGCGGATGGTCGCGATGACCCCCTGCTCGTTCAACAGGTCGCGAAAGCGCAGGATGACCGGGTCGGGCGAGCGCCGGTACTGCGTGCCCGCGAACGGATTGAAAGGAATCAGATTGAGCTTGGCCGGCCGGCCGCGCAGCAGGCGCGCGAGCTGGCGTGCGTGTTCCGGCCGGTCGTTGACCCCGTCGAGCATCACGTACTCGAAGGTCACGCTGCGCCCGTTCTGCCGGTCGATGTAATGCCAGCAGGCCGCGAGCAGCTCGTCGATCGGATGCCGGCGATTGATCGGCACGAGCCGGTCGCGCAGCTCGTCGTTCGGCGCGTGCAGCGAGACCGCGAGCGCCACGTTGCACTCCTCCGCCAGCTTGTGGATCTGCGGCACCAGCCCCGACGTGCTCAGGGTGACGCGCCGCCGCGACAGATCGTACCCCAGGTCGTCGAGGAAGATGCGCATGGCGGGCACGACGTTGCGGTAGTTCGCGAGCGGCTCGCCCATGCCCATCAGCACCACGTTGGTGATGCGCTGCGCGCCGGCGAGCTCGCGATGCGCCAGCCACACCTGGCCGACGATCTCCGCCACGCTCAGGTTGCGGTTGAACCCCTGCTGCGCGGTGGCGCAGAACGAGCAATCCATCGCGCAGCCGACCTGGCTGGAAATGCACAGCGTGCCGCGGTCGGGCTCCGGAATGTAGACGGTCTCGATGCCCTGCACCCGATCCATGCGCAGCAGCCACTTGCGCGTCCCGTCGGCGGAACGCTGCTCGGCGACGATCTGCGGAACCTCGATCCGCGCGACCTGCGCGAGCTGCTCGCGAAAGTCGCGCGCCAGGTCGCTCATGGCGCCGAAATCCGCCACCCCCCGCCGGTAGATCCACTTCATGAGCTGCCGGGCACGGAAGGGCTTGGCGCCGAGCCGCTCGGCGACGAACGCCTCGAGTTCGGCGCGGGGCAGCCCCAGAAGATTCGTGCATTCGGCGGACACGGGACCCGTCACCTCGATGGGCTCATTGCCACGGCGGCTACGCTAGCGCGTGCGCGGGCAGAGCTCAATTTCCCTGAAAAAATAGGCGATCTCGCGGGCCGCGGTCTCCGGCGCATCCGAGCCGTGCACCATGTTCTCGTCGATGCTGGTGGCCAGATCCGCGCGGATGGTGCCCTTGGCCGCCTTCTTCGGGTCGGTCGCCCCCATGATGTCGCGGTTCTTCGCGATGGCGTTCTCGCCCTCGAGCACCTGGATCATCACCGGACCCGAGGTCATGAAGCGGACCAGGTCCTTGAAGAACGGGCGCTCCTTGTGCACCGCATAGAAGCCCTCCGCTTCGATCTGCGACAGCTGCGCCATGCGGGCGGCGACCACCCGCAGGCCCGCGGACTCGAACCGGCGATAAACCTCGCCGATCAGGTTCCGCGCGACGCCGTCCGGCTTGACGATGGAGAGGGTGCGCTCGATGGACATGCTGACTCCGGAATGAATGACGGGTGGGCGGCGCCTCGCGGCGCCGGAAAAAGACGCGAAGTGTACTGGAGCGCAGGCCGGCAGGCAATCCGCCCTGGGCGGGGAAGTGCCTGTATTGATTGGAAAAGTTGCGGCGGATTAGACGCTGAAGCTCTCGCCGCAGCCGCATTCGCCCTTGGCTTTTGGGTTCTTGAACTTGAACGCCTCGTTCAGGCCCTGCTTGACGAAGTCGACTTCGGTGCCGTCGATCAGCGGCAGGCTGCCGGAATCCACCAGCACCTTCACGCCGCGCGCTTCGAACACCGCATCACCCGGGCGGACCTCGTCCGCGTAATTGACCACGTAGGCGAAGCCCGAGCAGCCGGTCTTCTTGATGCCGAGGCGCAAGCCGATGCCCGCCCCGCGCTTTGCCAGGTGCGAGCGCACCCGATCAGCCGCCGATTCGGTCAACACGATCGCCATAGCGGGTAATCCCTCTCCTGACCCATCCGCACCATACATAACATGCCGCGCTCGCCCGCGCACGAGGTGATCCGCGGAAATTTCGACCTGCGTCACGCCGGCGCCGCCGAAAGCGCCGCGCACCACGCATCTTCGACCACGAGCAGCCGTCCGAGTTTCTCCACGGGCACCTCGAATCGCCGGCGCAGGCTCTGCACGTCCTCGGGCAGCTGCGCCCGGGCCGGCCCGCCGGCCGCCTGCTCGGCGACCCAAGCCGCCACCGCGAGGGTGTGCGGACACCCATGGGCGAGGAACCGCGCCTCCTCGATGAGCCCCGTGCCGGGTGCCACCCGCACGTCGAACCGTACCCAGACGCCCCCGGCCCGGCTGCCGGCCTCGCCCCGACGCACGCCGGCCCCGTCCAACGTGCCGGCGCTCGCGGCGGTCTCGAAGTAACGGCGCGTCAGGGTGCTGTAGCGCATGGCGAGCCCGGAAAGCCGCCGAGGCGCCGCAAATGGCGCAGCGCGCGGGCGACCGCCTCGAGCGCCGCGTCCACGTCGGCCTCCTGCGTGAACCGACCGAGACTGAAGCGCAGGCTGGCCTCCGCCAGCCGCGCGTCGCGGCCCACGGCGCGCAGCACGTAGGACGGCTCGGCCGAGGCCGAGCTGCAGGCCGAGCCGGTGGACACGGCGATGTACGGCTGCACCGCGGCCAGCAGGCTCTCGCCCTCCACGCCCTCGAAGGACACGTTCAGAATCTGGGGCACCGTGCGCTGCGGGTCCCCGTTGCGCAGCGCACCACCCAGGGCCTCGAGCCCCTGCCACAGGCGCGCCTGCAGGCGCGCCACCC
>JAJXZV010000165.1 GCA_021779875.1 Pseudomonadota bacterium | reverse complement strand
CCGCGCACGCGCGCCGGCAGTTCGACCGGATGCGCCGGCGCACCGATGGCCGGCCGGGCGCGCAGCAGCTCGCCCAGCCGCTCCATGGCGCCCGCCGCCCGCTGGATCTCGCCCCACATCTCGGTGAGCGCCGCCGCGGAGCTGCCGACCAGGCCCGCGTACAGCAGGAATTGGGCGAGCTGGCCGCCGGTCATGGTGCCGGCGAGCACCTGGTGCGCGCCCATCCACAGCACCAGGGTGATGCCGGCGAACACCAGCATGATGCCGACCGCGGTCAGCGCGGCGCGCACCTTGGAGCGGCGCACGGCCGTGACGAAGCTTTCCTCGACCGCCCGCGCGAAGCGCCGGCTCTGCAGCTCCTCCAGGGTGAACGCCTGCACGGTCTGGATGGCGTTCAAGGTCTCGTCCGCCAGGCCGCTCGTGTCGGCGATCCGGTCCTGCGAGGCGCGCGACAGGCCGCGCACCCGCCGCCCGATGACGATCAGGGGCGCCACCACCACCGGGATCATCACCAGGATGGCCGCGGTCAGCTTGGCGCTGGTGAGCACCAGCATGACCAAGGCGCCGACCAGGCTTAAGGTCGAGCGCAGCACGATGGACAGGTTCACCCCGGCGATGGCCTGGACCAGGGTGCTGTCCGTGGTCAGCCGCGAGAGCACCTCGCCGACCCGGGTGGTCTCGTAGAAGGTCGGGTCCATGCGCACCACGCGCCGGTACACCGCCGTGCGCAGGTCGGCCACGACCCGCTCGCCCAGCCAGGTGACCAGATAGAATCGCAGCGCGGCAAACACCCCGAAAATGACCGCTGCCGCGAGGAAACCGACGAAATACCGGTTGATCGTGCGCGGATCGTTGGCCGCGAGGCCGTGATCGATGAGCTGGCGCAGGGCGAGCGGCAGCACCAGCATCGCGGCCGCCGCCACCAGCAGGGCGCCGAGCGCCGCCGCCATCACGGCGCGGTGCGGCCGCAGGAACGGTAGCAGCGCCCGCAGGGGATTCAAGGACCGGGCGCGCGGCCGGTCGGTGTCGGTGCTCATCGGTTCATGATCCCATAACGGCGACCCGGTCGCCCGTCCGGGCGCGCCCCAAGCCCGTGCGCTCCGGGCGTGGCGGGCGCGCCACGGCAGTGCACGCCGGCGCGGATTGCCTTTCGCCCGCAGGGCGGCTAAGGTGCTCGGCAGCCGGGATTTCGCGCGCGCCGCGTGCCAATCGCCGCAATCAACTAAAAGATGGGGATGATCAACCATGCGTCAACGCAACAGGTTCTCGTCGTGGCGTGAAGGCCACATCCGGGTCGGAGCGGCCGCCACGTTGCTCGCTGCCGGCGTATCCGCCTTGGTGGCGCCCGCGGCACGGGCCGATACGGGCACCAACGAGCCCGCGGCCCAGGGCCCGCTGCAGGAGATCGTGGTCACGGCGACCCGTCGCGACGAGTCCATGAGCAAGGTGCCGATCAGCGTCACGGCGTTGACCGAGCAGTCCATCGACGTCCGCGGCATCAAGGACATCCAGGACGTGGCCCGCTTCACGCCCGGCGTGAACATCGACAACTCGGGCACCAGCAACATCGCCATCCGCGGCATCGCCTCCTCGGGCGGCGCCGGCACCACCGGTATCTACATCGACGACACGCCGATCCAGATGCGCGCCCTGGCCTTCAATCCGGACGAGACGCTGCCGGCGGCCTTCGACTTGGACCGCGTCGAGGTCCTGCGCGGCCCTCAGGGCACGCTGTTCGGCGCCGGCTCCGAGGGCGGCACGGTGCGCTACATCACCACGCAACCGAGCCTCACCAAGACGAGCATGTACAGCCGCGAGGAGGTCTCCTACACCCAAGGCGGCGCACCGAGCTACGAGCTCGGCGTCGGCGCCGGCACCCCGTTGATCGACGGCACCCTCGGCGTGCGCGCGACCGTCTGGTATCGGCGCGACGGCGGCTACATCGACCGCATCAACCCGGTGAGCCTCGCCACCGAGCAGACCAACGCGAACTACATGAACACCATGCTGGTGCGCCTCGCGGCCGTCTGGGCCCCGGCCGACAACTGGACGGTGACGCCCAGCGTCTACTACCAGGATCGGTACATGAACGACGTCCAGAACTACTGGCCGCTGTATTCCAATCCGGGCAGCGACCGCTACGTGAGCGCGAACCCGACCCAGCGCGACGCCCCGGACCAGTTCTACCTGACCGCGCTCAAGGTGGAGGGCGACCTCGGCTTCGCGAAGCTGATCTCGAACACCTCGTACTATCATCGCCACGAGGTCACGGGCTACGACGGCACGCTCTATAACCTCGGCTTCTATCAGGCCGGCGTGTTCCTCAACTACCTGCCCAACGGCAGCACGACCTCGGCCATGCTGCCCGGCACCTACCCGCTGCTCGACGGCAACGGCGTGCATCTGCCGCCCGGCGCCACGAATTATCGCGCCCCGGCCTCGGTCACCAACGGCCAGCAGAACCTGATCCAGGAAATCCGGCTGCAATCGAACGATCCGTCGTCCCGCCTGACCTGGACCACGGGCCTGTTCTTCAACACCGACCGGCAGAGCTATCTCGAGCAGATCGCCGACCCGAACCTCAATCAGTTGTCGCTCGCCGCCACCGGCCAGCCGTACACGAACTTCTTCGTGGACCCGAACGGCAACCCGGTGACGTACGATCCGCGCTTCCCGGTCGATTCGTACTTCCTGCAGACCCAGGCCCGGGACCAGCAGTACGCCGCCTACGGCGAGGGCTCCTATGCATTCACCGACCAGTGGAAACTCACCCTGGGCGCGCGCTACTCGATCCTGAAGTACGACTTCAACACGTTGACCGGCGGGCCGCAGCTGTACCTGCCGCCGCCGACCCGCACGGGC
>JAJXZV010000142.1 GCA_021779875.1 Pseudomonadota bacterium | reverse complement strand
CTGTGCACCGGGCGAGGACGGTGCCGGTGGTTGCGGTGAAGTGCCGGCTGTCCGGCCTCGAGGCGCTCGATATCGCGGCGGACTCGCTGTTCGTCAACGTCGGGGAGCGCACCAACGTCACCGGCTCGGCGCGCTTTCGCAAGCTCATCGAGGCGGGCGACTACGGCACGGCGCTCGAGGTGGCGCGCCAGCAGGTGGCCAGCGGCGCGCAGGTGATCGACATCAACATGGACGAGGGGATGCTCGATTCCGAGGCGGCGATGGCCCGTTTCCTCGATCTCGTGGCCGCCGAGCCCGACATCGCGCGCGTGCCGGTGATGCTCGACTCCTCGAAGTGGACGGTGCTCGAGAGCGGATTGAAGCACCTGCAGGGCAAGGGCATCGTGAACTCCATCAGCCTCAAGGAGGGCGAGGCGGCGTTTCTCGAGCGGGCCCGGACAGTGCGCCGCTACGGCGCGGCGGTCGTGGTCATGGCGTTCGACGAGCAGGGCCAGGCCGACAGCGTCGAGCGGCGCGTGGCGATCTGCACGCGCGCCTACCGGCTGCTCACCGAGCAGGTGGGCTTCCCGCCCGAGGACATTATCTTCGACCCGAACATCTTCGCGGTGGCCACGGGGATCGAGGAGCACAACGGCTATGCGCTGGCCTTCATCGAGGCGACGCGGCGGATCAAGGCCGCGTTGCCGCACGTCATGGTGAGTGGCGGGGTGAGCAACGTGAGCTTCTCGTTCCGCGGCAATGAGGCGGTGCGCGAGGCGATGCATTCGGTGTTTCTCTACCACGCGATCAAGGCCGGCATGGACCTGGGTATCGTCAATGCCGGTCAGCTCGCGATCTATGCCGAGATCGCCCCGGAGCTGCGCGAGGCCGTCGAGGACGTGATCCTCAACCGGCGAGCGGATGCGACCGAGCGGGTGCTCGCGATCGCCGAGCGCTACAAGGCCGGCGGTGGCGCGAAGCGCAAGGACGAGCTGGAGTGGCGGCGCCTGCCCGTTGCCAAGCGTCTCGAGCACGCCCTCGTCAAGGGGATCGATGATTTCATCATCGAGGACACCGAGGCGGCGCGTCTGCAGAGCGCCCATCCGCTCCAGGTGATCGAGGGACCGCTGATGGACGGGATGAACATCGTCGGGGACCTGTTCGGCGCCGGCAAGATGTTCCTGCCCCAGGTGGTCAAGAGCGCGCGCGTGATGAAGCGCGCGGTCGCACACCTGGTGCCGTTCATCGAGCGGACCCAGGCGGCCGGCGCGCGCCGCTCGAACGGCCGCATCGTCATGGCGACCGTCAAGGGCGATGTGCACGACATCGGCAAGAACATCGTCGGTGTGGTCCTGCAGTGCAACAACTTCGAGGTGATCGATCTGGGAGTGATGGTGCCATGCGAGCGCATCCTCGAGACCGCACGGCGCGAGGGCGCCGATTTCATCGGGCTGTCCGGCCTGATCACGCCCTCGCTCGATGAGATGGTGCACGTCGCCCGCGAGATGCAGCGGCAGGACTTCACGGTGCCGTTGCTGATCGGCGGGGCGACCACCTCGCCGGCACACACCTCGGTCAAGATCGCACCCCAGTACCGCTCGGCGGTGGTGTACGTGAAGGACGCCTCGCGCTCGGTGAGCGTGTGCCAGAGGCTGACGAGCGCCCCGACGCGCGAGGCGTTCATCGAGAAGAACAATGCCGAGCACGAGCAGCGCCGCGAGCAGCACGCCGGCCGTCGGGTCAAGGCGCCGGCGTTGACGCTCGCTGCGGCTCGCGCCGACCGGCTGCGCATCGACTGGGCGAGCTATGCCGCTCCGGTGCCGCGCACCCCCGGGGCGCAGCGCTTCGCGGACTATCCGCTCACCGAGCTGCTCGGCTACATCGACTGGATGCCCTTCTTCAACGCCTGGGAGTTCTCCGGGAAGTTTCCCGATCTGCTCACGGATCCGACGGTCGGAGAGGCGGCGAGCAACCTGTACGCCGATGCGCGGCGTATGCTCGAGCGCGTCGTGGCCGAGCGCTGGCTGCAGGCGCGGGCGGTGATCGGCCTGTTTCCGGCCAACGCGGTAGGCGATGACGTCGAGGTCTATGGCGAGGAGCAGCGGCACTCCCCGCTCGCCACGCTGGCGTTCTTGCGCCAGCAGAAGGACAAGCCCGCCGGCCTGCCGCACCTGTCGCTGGCGGACTTCATCGCACCGAAGTCGAGCGGTGTGCCCGATTACATCGGGGCGTTCGCGGTGACAGCGGGCCTGGGCATCGAGGCGCACCTGGAGCGCTTCGAGCGGGCGCACGATGATTACTCGGCGATCATCCTCAAGGCGCTCGCCGACCGGCTCGCCGAGGCGGCGGCCGAACACTTCCATGAGCGCGTACGGCGCGAGTTCTGGGGGTATTCGCGTGCCGAGGAGCTCACCCACGAGCAGCTGATCCACGAGGCCTATCGCGGCATCCGTCCGGCGCCCGGGTATCCGGCGTGTCCCGATCATGCCGAGAAAGCCAAGCTGTGGCAGCTGCTCGACGTCGAAAACGCCACGGGCATCCGGCTGACCGACAGTTACGCGATGTACCCCACCGCGGCGGTGAGCGGCTGGTACTTCGCGCACCCCGAGGCACGCTACTTCGCCGTGGGTAAGCTCGGACGCGACCAGATCGAGGACTATGCGCGCCGCCAGGGCATCACCGAGGCGCAAGCCGAGAAGTGGCTCGCGCCGAATCTCGGCTATTCGGACTGAGCGCGCCGGTCAACCACCGCGCGCGGTCTGGCGCAGCTGCAGGTCGCCGAACAGGGTGAGCTGGGTGGCGGTGAAGAAAATCAATCCCATCGCGCCGACGGCGAGGACCACGGCCGACATGATTGCGCGATCGTAAGAGGACACGTCGGAACT
>JAJXZV010000143.1 GCA_021779875.1 Pseudomonadota bacterium | reverse complement strand
ACTCGCAGCTGCTGAAGCTCGTGGACGTGGTCGCGGTCGAGGACATGACGGGCGCGGACACCCTCGCTCGCGAACTGCTGCTGATCAAGCTGCGCGTCGCGCCGCGCAGCATCGAGGCCGTCGAAGCGCTGCTGCATCGGGCGGGCGGCCGGGTTCTGTCGGCCGTTCCCTCGAGCTACATCGTGGAGTTGACCACCACCGAGGCCGAGATCGGGGAATTCATCGCGAACGTCGCCGCGTTCGCCGAGGTCACCGAGGTGGTGCGCAGCGGCGTGCTCGGCATCTCGCGCGGCGAGCCGCCGCGCCATCCGGCCGGTTGAGCCGCGCGGCCGCGCCGCATCGAACCCAGATCTCCACCCGAGGACAGCGCCCGTCATGCCAGAAATCGAAGTGAAGCCCGAGCACGTCGCCGACCCCAACACGCGCCGCGTGGGCATCCTGGTCGGAGTCGTCGGCATCCTGCTCTCGGTCGTGACCATCGCGTCGCACCGCGCGCACACCGACGCGGTGATCCACCGTACCGAATCGAACGACCAGTGGACCTACTACCAGGCCAAGAAGATACGCGAGAACACCAGCGAGGTGGCGATCGATCTGCTCGAGAGCCTGCAGCCGGATGCCGCGCGGATCGAGGCGCCGATCGGCAAGCTCAAGAGCGCCCGGCAGCACTACGCCGAGGACGCGAACCGCATCAAGGCCGAGGCGGAGGCCAAGGACCGCGAGACCGAGCGCGAGGAGCGGCGCGCGCTGCGATTCGACATCGGCGAGGGCCTGCTGGAGCTCGGACTCGTGCTGTGCTCGCTCTATTTCATGGCACGCAAGCCCTTCTTCCCAGTGTTCGGCGTGATCGCCAGCGTCGCCGGCGCCTTGATGGGCGTGTGGGGATTCACGCTTTGAGACGAACCCCGGGGCGCGGCTGGTTCGCGGCCGGCGCCCTGCTCGCGCTCTGTTGCCTCTTCGCACGGGCCGACGCCGGCGCGGCGACCCGGGTCGAGGCGCGGTCGGCCGACTTCGTGGCGGTGGCTCTGGTCGACGCGGACCGCATGACCATCCACGTGAGCCGCACCATCGACAACGCGCCCGTGCGCGACGCCGAAGTGGCCGTGCTGTTGCGCGGGTCCTCGCACCCCGCGACCGCCGAGGCCGACGGCGGCTATTCGATCGTGACCCGGGATCTGTCGGCGCCGGGCCCCGCTGCCGTGGTGTTCGACGTGAAGTCGGGGCCGGTTCACGAGCAGCTGAAGGGCACGCTGCCGGCGGGCCGCGCCGAGCGCGGCCCCGAAACATCGAGCAATGCGCGTCAGCTCGGCTGGTGGGTCCTCAACTTCGCGGTGTGCATCGGATTCCTGATGCTCATGTCGCGGCGGCGCAAGGGGCCGCGCGACTAGAAGCTCTTGAAGGTCTGCACCAGGAACTGGACCCGCTGAATGCCGGGCAGCGCGTTCAGGGGAAAGGCCATGTCCACGTGCAGCACGTTGCCCAGGCCGGAGCGCGTATTCCCCAGGCGCAGGCCGAAGCCCGCGTCGCGCAGCAGGCCGGGGTCGCTGTTGCCGACCACCCCGGCTCCCCAGGTGCGCCCGACGTCGCTGAACACGGCGGCGCCCACGCGAACCAGCCGGAAGGGGTACCAGTCGGTGAAGACTCTCTGCTCGATGGTGAGCAGCGCGCGCGAGCTCCCCGATTCGTAGCGCAGCGGATAGCCGCGCAGCCCGTTGTCGCCGCCCAGGAGCAGCTGCGCGTCGGGATCGAGCGCATTGGTGACGGTGGCCGACAACGCGACGTACAGCAGCCAGTCCTCCCGCCAGCGCAGATAGTACTTGGCGGAGTTGTCGAAGATCAGATTGCGCGCGTTGCCCTCCTCGACCCGCGAGGAGAACTTGCTCGAGAGGAACAGCTGCTGCTCCCGGGTCAGCTGCCATCCGTGCACCGCGGTCGCCGCGAGCATGACGGCGCTGCGGTCGGCCCCGAACGCGCCGTCGGCGAAACCCACCTCACCGGTCACCTCGGTGCCGAAATACAGGTCCTCCGTGCGGCCGATCTGGTTCTGGTCGCCCGTCTTCGTATAATCGTCCTGCACGATGTCGAATCCGACGAACGGATAGGACAGGGTGCGGTCGGGGGGCAGCTGCCGGGCGGGCAGCGAGGTCATCGGGGCGGCCAGGAAGTAGTTTCGGTCGTACCGGAGCCCGAACAGCAGCCGTCGGGTCCAGCCGTCGACCCAGCCGCTGGAGATGCCGCCGCTCAACTCGTAGGTCGACTGGTCGTCGTTGAACTGGTCCACGATGTTGCCGAGCGCGTAACGTGAGACGGTGCGGTCGAAGGTCGATACCGACACCTTGGTGCTCCAGGGGGTGTCGAACGAGTAGAACGGCTGGCCGAACTGCAGCGTACGCTGCGAGCCGTCGGTCGAGTCGGCGTATTCCAGGCCGGAGGTCCAGTGCGAACCCCACACGTTCGGATCGGACCAGGAGATGACGTTGCTCGTGCGGTCGACGTCGCTGCTGCGCGCGACCTGAATAGCCTTGCCATATCCCAGGAAAT
The DNA here is from genome assembly GCA_021779875.1 of Pseudomonadota bacterium. Lineage (GTDB taxonomy): Bacteria > Pseudomonadota > Gammaproteobacteria > Steroidobacterales > Steroidobacteraceae > Bog-1198. The sequence goes on along the minus strand of JAJXZV010000143.1, from coordinate 323 downwards.
TGCTGTCCGCCACGTCGAAATTCGTCGAATTCCTGCCGCCCGCGCGCCCGACGGAGACTCCCGGGCTCAAGGTCCACACGTCCTTCGTGATGACCTTGATATCGACCTTGCCGTCCGCGTAGCGGACCGGCACGATGCGCGCATCGTAGAGATAGCTCAGCAGCCGCAGGTTCCGTTCGGTCTCGGCGAGCTTGCGGGCCTGGTACTTCTCGCCGCTCGCGAACAGCAACTGGGCCCGGATCGAGGACTTCTTGGTGCGCAGGTGCAGCTCGTTCGCGAGGTGGTAGATGCCCGTGTCCTCGCGCGGGTCGCGTTCGTCGAAG
>JAJXZV010000110.1 GCA_021779875.1 Pseudomonadota bacterium | reverse complement strand
TCTACCGGAAGCTGCGCGCCCTGGGCGTCGACTTCCGGCACCTGGGGGAGGACTGACCCGGCGCCGCGATCAGTCGCCGACCCGGATCACGAGCACGTCGACGTCCGCCTTCCGCAGGATCTGCCGCAGGCGGTTCAACTCATCGAGATTGGAGATCGGGCCTATGCGGATCCGCATCCAGGTGTCGTTGTCCACGGATACCTTCTGGACCTTGGACTCGATGCCCTGCAGCGCGAGCCGGGCGCGCACGCGGTCGGCATCGGCGAAGTTCTTGTAGGAGCCGGCCTGCAGGACATAGGTCCCGCGCCGGGTCTCGGGCACCGCCTTGACGTCGGGCCGCACGTCCTTGTCCTTCTCGGGGACCACCACTTCGAATTTCGGCAGCATGTCGTAGAAGGCGTAGGCCTTCCCCGGGGGCGAGGCGGCGCCGCCGGCGCCGCCGGCCGGCTGCGTGGCCGCCGGATCGGTGTTTCGCGCCCGCTTCTTCTCGGCCTTGTCCGGCCTTGCGGCGGCCGCTTCCGGGCGGTGATCCTTGAAGTAGACGGCGCCGGCCACGGCCAGGCCGAGCAGCAGCCCGAGCAGCGCACCGGTCCACCCGGAGAAACCGCCGGACGTATTGCGTCTCGCCTTGTAGTCGCGTGCCACCGACGGTCTCGAGCGGGGCCGCCCGGCTACATCGTCTCGGGCGCGGACACGCCGAGCAGCCCGAGACCGTTGCGGATGACGATCTGCGCCGCGAAGGCGAGGGCGAGCCGGGCGTCGCGCAGCGGCGCGTCGTCCACGATGAACTGATGCGCGCTGTAATAGGTGTGAAAATCGTTGGCGAGATCGCGCAGGTAGTGCACGAGCGCGTGCGGCGCCCGCTGCTGGGCGCAATGCTGCACGGTCTCCGGGTAGCTGCCGAGGCGCTTGACCAGGGCCACCTCCTGCGGCTCGGTCAGGCGGCCGAGGGAGGCGAGACCGCGCGCCGGGTCGTAGGCGACGGCGCGCTCCTCGAGCTGCCGCCGCACGCTCGCCACCCGCGCGTGCGCGTATTGGACGTAGTAGACCGGATTGTCGTTGGAGCGCGCCTTCGCGAGCTCGAGGTCGAAATCCAGGTGCTGGTCATTGCTGCGCATCACGTAGAACAGGCGGGCGGCATCGTTGCCGACCTCCCTGCGCAGATCGCGCAGCGTGACGAACTCGCCGGAGCGGGTCGACATCTGCGCCTTCTCGCCGCCGCGGAACAGCGACACGAATTGCACCAGCCGGACCTCGAAGCACTCCGGCGGGCCGCCGAGCGCGATCAGTCCGGCGCGCAGCCGGCTGATGTAGCCGTGGTGGTCGGCGCCCCACACGTAGATCAGGTGCTCGAAGCCGCGTTGGCGCTTGTTCAGCACCAGCGCGATGTCCGAGGCGAAATAGGTCTTCGCACCGTTCTCGCGGACCATCACGCGGTCCTTCTCGTCGCCGTAATCGGTGCTGCGGAACCAGAGGGCGCCGTCCTTGCGGTAGGCGTGGCCCGCCGCCTCGAGCGCGGCGAGGGCGCGGTCGACGGCGCCGCTGTCGCTCAGGGAGCGTTCGGAGAACCAGGAGTCGAATGTCACGCCGAACTCGGCGAGATCGGCGCGAATGTCGTCCAGGATGTCGGTGAGCGCGAGATCGAGCACGCGGCGAAAGGCGCCTTCGCCGAGCAGCGCCCGAGCCCGCGCGATCACGGCGTCGATGTAGAGGTCCTTGTCGCCTCCGGCCGATTCGTCCGGCGGCAGACCCGCGAGGATCTCGCCGGCGGGGCGCACGAGGGCGGAGCCTTGCGCGTCGCGCAGCTTCTGCGCGATGGCCACGATATAGTCGCCTCGATAGCCGTTGGCCGGGAAAGCGAAGCGCTCGCCGCACAGCTCGAGGTAGCGCAGCCAGGTGCTCGCCGCGAGAATCTCCATCTGGCGGCCGGCGTCGTTCACGTAGTACTCGCGGGCCACGCGGTAGCCCACGGCCTCGAGCAGGTTCGCGAGCGACGCGCCGTAGGCCGCGTGCCGTCCGTGTCCGACGTGCAGCGGCCCGGTGGGATTGGCCGAGACGAACTCCACCACCACGGAACGCCCGGCACCGATCTGCGAGCGGCCGTAGTCCGACCCCTGCGCCAGGATGCGGCCCACCTCGCCCAGGTGGGCGTCGGCGTGCAGGAAGAAGTTGATGAAGCCGGGGCCGGCGATGCGCACCTCGCGCACGGCCGGATTCGCCGGCAGGGCGGCGATCAGGGCCTCGGCCACGTTGCGCGGATTCAGGCGCGCCGCCTTGGCGAGCCGCATCGCGAGATTGCTCGCGAAGTCGCCGTGGCCCGGATCTCGGGTGCGTTCCACCTCGATGCTCGCGCCGCGGGCGGCTGCGGGCACCAGATCCGCCGGCAGGCGCTCGAGGGCATCGCGAAGCAGGGACTCGATCAGCGTTTTCAAGACTCGATCCTATGGGGCGTCGACCGGAAACGGGCCGGCAGTTTACCTCAGTCCACTTCCAGCGGATCGACGTCGATGGACCAGCGCAGGCCCTTCGGACCGGGCAGCGCCTCCACCCGCGGCAGCCACGCCTCGAGGAAGCGCTGCAATCCGGCGCGGCTCGCATGTTCGACGAGCAGGTGCGCCCGGAAGTGATCGGCACGGCGCGCAATCAGCGCGCTCGCCGGTCCGAGCACCTGCAGATCCGGGTCGGCGGGCCGCTCCCCGGCCGCCGCCGCCGCGCGCAGGCGCGCGACCAGGCCGGCTGCGTCGCGGGCCTCGGCGCGCAGCAGCGCGAGCCGCGAGTACGGCGGCCAGTGCGCTTCGCGGCGTTCCTGCAGTGCGCTTTCGGCAAATGAATCATAGCCGGCGGTGATCAGGCGGTTGAGCAGCGGGTGCTCCGGGA
>JAJXZV010000146.1 GCA_021779875.1 Pseudomonadota bacterium | reverse complement strand
GCCCGCGTCGATGGTCGCCACCTGCAAGGCCACCCGGTGCGCCACGCCGGACGTGACCACGTCCACCGCCGGCCCGAGTGGCACCACTGCGAACAGGACGAACGCCGGCGCGAACGACAGCATGGGCGCGAGCTCGTACAGCACGCGCGACCGCTGCGACGGCTCGATGTTCTCCTTGGTGAGCATCTTCAGCGCGTCGGCGATGAGGAACGGCATGCCGCCGATGGCGTTGCCGAACACGCGAATGCGGTTCGGACCGATGCGGTTCTGGATCATGGCCGACCACTTGCGCTCGCCCACGGTGAGGGCGGCCGCGGTGGTCATCACGATGCCCGCCATCAACACGAGCACGTTCGCGACCGCCGCGCCGTAGGTGGCGGGCGCGCCGAGGGCGGTGAAGGCCTGCTCGGCCCAGCCGTCCACGAAGTACACGAACCGCGCGAGCACCACCATGGCCAGCGGCACGCAGATCGAGAAGATCACCATCCCGATGAATCGCTTCACGCCGCCTCCTATCGCGATGCCTTCAGGAGATCGAGCGGCGTGTCCCCGGTCGCGCTGGCAGGGACACGCTCGCGGTAACCGGGGAGCCGCCCGTCGACGGTGCCGGCCGCCAGGGGAATCAGGCCTCGCCTCTTCCCGGTCGACGGCAGGCTGTCCCACTCGAAGCCGCCCAGCGCGGGCGCGAGGCGAGCGCCGAGCTGCCTCCACACGTCGCGCGCGCCCTGGAATCGCAGGGCGAGGCCGAGCGCCTTGCCGATCTCGCCGGCCAGCTGCCAGTGCGGGGCCGAGCCACCCCGCGGCCAGTAGGCGAGCTCGAAACGCTGCGCGCGTCCTTCGAAGTTGACGAAGGTGCCGTCGGACTCGCTGCACGGAGCCGCCGGCAGCAGCGCGGTGGCCTCGGCCGACAGCGCGCCCTGGTTGTATGCCTGGCAGACCAGCGCCTCGAGCTTGCCGAACGAGGACGCGGCCGCGGCGTCGGGGATCTCGGCCCCGACCGCCCACACCGCCTTCACGCCGCCCGTCTCGATTGCCCTCGCGAGATCGCCGAACGGCCGTACGGCGAGGCCGAGCGCCTGCGCGACCAGCTCCAGCCCCTTGCGGTTGGGGTTCTCGTCGGCACGCTTGAGGAAAGCGTCCTGCCATCCATCCGGTCGGCCGCCCACGTACACCTCGCGCAGGCCGAGCCCCTCCGCCGCGACCAGTCCCGCGACGAGCAGATCCTCGAGCGAGGCGCCCGGGGAGAAGAGCGCCGCGAGCGTGCCGGCGGCCGCGTGCGACTTCAGCGTCGCGGCCGACGACCCGACGGCGGTGGCGAGCGGCACGTCGCGCCTCGCCGCGCCGCGGCCTTCGGACGCCGCGAGCACGCGGTCGGCGTTGAGGTACTTGTAGGAGACGCGACCGTCGTCGCACATCCACTCCTGGTTCACTGCGTCGTTCTCTCGTGGCCGATACCGGTAGGTGGTGTCCTTGAGGTAGTCGAGGAACGCGTTGCAGCCGCGCGAGCAGCCGGTGCAGATGCTCCGCGCGGAGGACATGAACCAGACACGGCCGCGGAAACGGAAATCGGTGTTGGTGAGCGCGCCGACCGGACAGACGTCGACGGTGTTGCCGGCGTACTTCGAGTCGAGCGGCTGGCCCGGGAAGGTCTCGATGCAGCTGCGGTGTCCCCGCTGGGCCACCCCGAGCTGCGGCTCCTTCGCCACCTCCCGCATGAACCGGACGCAGCGCGTGCAGAGGATGCAGCGCTCCTGGTCGAGCGTGACCATGGGCCCGAGCTGGACGCGCTTCCCCTTGGAGAGCTTCGCCACGTCGAGACGTGACGGCGCCTGGTCGTACTTCATGTAATAGTCCTGCAGCTTGCACTCGCCGGCCTGGTCGCAGATCGCGCAGTCGACGGGGTGGTTCTTCAGCAGGAACTCGAGCGTGGCGCGCTGCTGATCCTTGACTCGGGGCGTCTCGGTCTTGATCGCGACGCCCTCGGCGACGGGCATCTGGCAGCCCGGCATGAGCTTGCCGCCGGGGGAGTTCGACATCTCGACGAGGCACATCCGGCAGTTCGCCGCGATGGAGAGCCGCTTGTGATAGCAGTAGTACGGCACCTCGATCCCGATCGACTTCGCCGCCTCGATGACGTTCGTCCCAGGCTTCACGACGACCTCGCGGCCGTCGATCGTGCAGGTGACGAAACCGGGGTTCTTGGGCGGCGGCGGCGCAGGAGGGCCGGGGGGCGGCTTCGGCGGCGCGGCCGCTGCTGCCGGGGCCGGTGGCTTGCTGGTCTCGTCGGCCATCCTCGTCGTCCTCTCGCTGGCGGCTACTGCTCGACCTCGCCGCCGATCATGTTGATGCTGTCGTAGGTGGGGATGAGGTCGGAGAGCAGCTGGTCCTTCATGACGAAGGGGAGGGCCGCCACCATGGGCCAGCCCGGGGCGCGCAGCCCGAGCTTGTACGGGCGACCGCCGCCGTCGGACACGACGTAGAACCCGAGCTCGCCGTTGGCCGCCTCGGTGTAGCTGTAGGCCTCGCCGGCCGGCACCTTGATGCCCTCCATCACGAGCTTGAAGTGCCCCATGAGGCTCTCGATGGTGCCATACACGAGAGGCTTCGGTGGGAGCACGTAGCGAACGTCCTTCACCACGATCTCGCCCGGCTCCACCTGATCGAAGCACTGGCGCACGATGCGCTCCGACTGGCGCATCTCCTCCATGCGCATGAGATACCGATCGAAGTTGTCGCCGTTCGCACCCACCGGGACGTCGAAGTCGAGCCTCTCGTAGACGAGATACGGAGCCGCCTTGCGCACGTCGTACGGTTCACCCGACGCCCGCAGGCAGGGGCCGGTGAAGCCGAACTCCAGCGCCTCCTCGCGCGAGACCGCGC
>JAJXZV010000363.1 GCA_021779875.1 Pseudomonadota bacterium | reverse complement strand
GAACTGCCGCGCCCGGCTCGCCGCGACCAGCCGCTGCGCGCCCTCGCGCGACAGGTGCTTCACCAGGCGCAGCCCCAGGCGCAGCGCCGCGCGGCCGTCCGCGCACCGCTCGAGCGTGCAGTCCCAGTCGCTCGCCGCGGCGTCGATGGCGCGCACCTCGACGCCGTGGGCGCGAGCGTCGCGCACGAGCTGGGCCGGCGCATAGAATCCCATCGGCTGGCTGTTGATGAGCGCCGCGCAGAAAGCGGCGGGCTCATGCGCCTTGAGCCAGGCGGAGACGTAGACCAGCAGCGCGAAGCTGGCCGCATGCGATTCCGGAAAGCCGTATTCGCCGAAGCCCAGGATCTGATTGAAGATCTGTTCGGCGAAGCTCTGCGCATAGCCGCGCTCGCGCATGCCCTCGACCAGGCGGCGCTGGAAGGGCTCGAGCCCGCCCTTGCGCTTCCAGGCCGCCATCGCCCGGCGCAGCCGATCCGCCTCGCCCGGCGTGAAACCGGCCGCGACGATGGCGAGCTGCATCACCTGTTCCTGGAAGATCGGCACCCCGAGCGTGCGCTTCAGCACGGCCTCCACGGCCGCGCTCGGATAGGTCACCGGCTCCTCGCCGTTGCGGCGGCGCAGGTACGGATGCACCATCTCGCCCTGAATGGGGCCCGGCCGCACGATGGCCACCTCGATCACGAGGTCGTAGTAACAGCGCGGCCGCAGACGCGGCAGCATGGACATCTGGGCGCGCGACTCGATCTGGAACACGCCCACGGTGTCGGCGCGGCAGATCATGTCGTACACCCGCGGATCCTCCGCGGGCACGCTCGCGAGCTCCAGACGGCCGGCCGCCGCGGCCGGGCCGCCGAAGCCGTTCACCAGATCGAAGGCGCGGCGGATGGCGGTGAGCATGCCGAGGCCGAGCACATCCACCTTGAGCAGCCCCAGGGCATCGAGGTCGTCCTTGTCCCACTCGATCACGGTGCGCTCGGGCATCGACGCATTCTCGATCGGCACGAGTTCGTCGAGGCGGCCGCGGGCGATGACGAAGCCACCGACGTGCTGCGACAGATGCCGGGGAAAGCCGAGGATCTCGCGCGCCATGACGATCAGCCGGTGCACCGCCGGATGCTGCGGATCGAATCCACAGGCGCGCACGCGCTCCGGGTCGATGCGCTCGCCGTCCCACCACTGCATGCCGCGCGCCAGCCGGTCGACCTGCTCGGGGCGGAAGCCGAGCGCCTTGCCCACGTCGCGCAACGCGCTGCGCGGCCGGTAGCTGATGACGGTGGCGGCGAGCGCGGCGCGCTCCCGCCCGTACTTCGCGTAGAGGTACTGGATCACCTCCTCGCGCCGCTCGTGCTCGAAGTCCACGTCGATGTCCGGCGGCTCGTTGCGCTCCCTGGAGATGAACCGCTCGAACAGCATGGACATGCGCGAGGGGTCGACCTCGGTGATCCCGAGGCAGTAGCACACCGCGGAATTCGCGGCCGATCCGCGGCCCTGACACAGGATTCCGCGCGAACGGGCGTAGCTCACCACGTCGTGCACCGTGAGGAAGAACGGCTCGAACTTCAGCTCCGCGATCAGCCCGAGCTCGTGCTCGAGCAGCGCGCGCACGGCGGGCGGCGGGCCGCCGGGCCAGCGCGTCCCGGCGCCCTCGAACGTGAGGGCGCGCAGGTGGCCGGCCGGGGTCCGCCCCGGCGGCACGATCTCCTCGGGATACTCGTAGCGCAATTGCTCGAGCGAGAAACGGCAGCGCTCGGCGATCTCCGCCGTCCGCGCCAGCAGCGGCGCGGGATACAGCTCGCGCAGGCGCGGCAGCGGCCGCAGGCAGCGCTCGCCGTTCGGAAACAAGGCGTACCCGGCCTGCGCGAGCGGCGTGTTCAGGCGGATCGCGGTGAGCACGTCCTGCAGCGCACGGCGGCTGCGCCGATGCAGGTGGACGTCGCCCGCGGCGACGCAGGCGATGCCGAGCCGTTCGCCGAGCGCCTCGAGCAGCTGCAGCCGGCGTGCGTCGTGGCCGCCGGTCAGCAGCTCCACCGCGATCCACAGCCGCCCGGCGAAGCGTTCGCGCAGCCACCGGCCCTCCTCCTCGTGCCCGGGCGGCGGCGCTCGGCCCGTCCGCGGCAGCCAGAGCGCCAGGCAGCCGTCGAGCGCGTTCTCGAGGTCGGCGCGCTCGAGGCGGTAGCCGCCCTTCGGCGCGGCCCGGCGCGCGCGGCTGATCAAGCGGCTCAAGGATCCGTAGGACGCGCGGTCGGTCGCCAGCACGACGAGCCGCAGGCCGTCGACGCAGCGCAATTCGGCGCCGACGATCAGCGGCAGTCCGTGCTCCTTGGCGGCGACGTGCGCGCGCACCACGCCGGCGAGCGAACACTCGTCGGTGAGGGCGAGCGCGGCGTAGCCGAGATGCGCCGCCTGCCGCACCAGTTCCTCGGGATGCGAGGCGCCGCGCAGGAAGGAGAAATTGCTGAGGGCGTGCAGCTCGGCGTACACGGGACCGCCCGTCAGGCGAACACGCCGTGCAGGTACCAGTGCTGCGTGCGCCGTTCCTGAAAGATCCACCAGCGTGCGCCGCGGCCGCCGTGCGCGACGTAATAGTCGCGCGCGACGCCCCGGCCGTCCCACCAGCCGCTCTCGATGCGCTCCGGCCCGCGCTCGAGGATCGGCCGCGGCTCGTGCAGCGGCAGCGGCTCGCGCAGCAGCCACACCGGACGCGGCATCTCGAGCGTCCCGCCCGCAGGCCGTGCGGATCTCTCCGGCGCCTCGAACGTCCGTTCGCGCCGCCAGGCGCCCTCGGGCCGGTGCTCCGCGATCGGGCGCACGCCGTAGACCGCATCCTCGCCGAGACGCGCCCGCAGCCGCTCGACGAGCTGCGGCGCCGTGTCGCAGCCGCCCGCGCCGGGGAC
>JAJXZV010000029.1 GCA_021779875.1 Pseudomonadota bacterium | reverse complement strand
CGCCGCGGTCTCCGGCGCGGCACGCAGCGTCACCGCCGGTTCGTGGCGAAGTCCCGGCAGGATGGCGCGCGCGACCGCCGCCGCCTCGGCCGGTCCATGGCGGCGGCAGAGCGCGGGCAGCGCCCGGCTGAGACAGGCCAGCACCACCTCCGCGATCGCCTGCGCGCTTGCCTCGGCAGCGGCGGCGGCGGCGCCGGCAGCGTCGTCGAGCAAGGCTGCGATGCGACGCACCGCCTGCGCGAGATCCGTCTCCGCAGCCGTGGCCGCCCGCGCGGCACCTTCGGCAAGCCCGTCCTCGTAACCGGCCAGCCGGGCTGCCTGCAAAGCCGCCATGTCGAACATGGCAGGCGGCGGCCCGGGCGGCGCGGCGGGTGGCCGTATGGCGTGCGGGGGCGGCGTGTCGGCCGGCGGCAGGTCGAAATCCTCGGCATACAGGATGCCGGCGGCCGGCAGCACGGCATCGGTGGGAGCGATCAGGCGCATGTCAGTAAATAAGCTCCTCGTCCTTGCCCTGTCCGATCTCCAGCTCGCCCTGCGCCGCAAGGTCCTTGGCCAGCGTCACGATCGCCGCCTGCGCCTCATCGACATCGCGCAGCTTCACCGGCCCGAGCGCGGCGATGTCGTCGCGCAGCATCTTCGCGGCGCGCTCGGACATGCTGCCCAGGAACAGCTCGCGGATCGCCTCCGACGCGCCTTTGAGCGCGAGCGGCAGCTTGTCCTTCTCGACTTGTCGCAGCAGCACCTGCACGGCGCCCGGCGTCAGATTCTCGAGATCCTTGAAGGTGAACATGAGCGAGCGGATCCGTTCGGCGGATTCGCGGTTGCGCTCCTCCAGCGCCGTGATGAAGCGCGCCTCGGCCTGCCGGTCCAGATTGTTGAAGATGTCCGCCATCATCTCTTACGCGTCGCGGCGGGTGCTGCGGGCGAGGTTGGACATGAACTCCGAACGCAGGGTTCGCTCGACGTTGTCGAGCACGTCGCGCTGGACGCTCTCCATCCGCAGCATCCGCATCACGACCTCCATCGCGAAATGCTCGGGCAGCAGCGTCAGGACGCGCGCGGCATGATCGGATTTCACCTTGGAGAGGACGACGGCGACGGTCTGCGGGTATTCGTTCTTCAGGTAGTTGGCGAGCACGGCCTCGCTGACGTTGCCGAGCTTGTCCCACATCGTGCGGCCGGCGGGGCCGCGTATTTCCTCCATGATCTGCTGCGCGCGCTCGCGCGGCAGCGTTTTGGACAGCAGGCGCTCGGTGCTTTCGAAGCTGCCGACCAGGCTGCCGGTCTGACCGAGATTGTCGGCGAACTCGACGCAGAGGCGCTCGACGAGGTCGGCGCGCACCGGCCCGAGCTGCGCCATCGCGGTCGAGATCTCCTTGATCTCGTCCTCGTGCATCAGGCCGAACAGCCGCGCGCACTGCTCCTCGCCAAGTGCCATCATGAGGATCGCGGCCTTCTGCGGTCCGCCGAGGCGCGACGAGGCGTCCGTGCCCGCCATCAGCCGTCGCCCCGCGCGGCGGCGCCCTGGCCGAGCCAACCCCGCATGATCGCCACGCTCTCCTCGGGATGCCGCTCGACGAGTTCACCGACACGGCGCAGCGAGGAGGCGCGCATCTGCCCCTCGATATTCGCGATGTTGACCATGCTTTCGTCCTCCAGCAGCCGGGCCGCGCCCGCGCCGTCAGCCGCCAGGGCGGCGGCGCCGGCCAGCACCGCGGTCGCCGCCGATGCAGAGACGCCCGCCAGCAGCGGCGCGCCGCCCCCCGCGAGGGCCGTCGCGGCCAGCGCGCCCTCGGCAAGGCCGCCCCCCGGCAGCAGCATCAGCCGCGTGACCATCGGCCGCAGCACGAGCAGCAGCGCCAGCAGCCCCAGCACGCCGAGCAGCGCCGTCTCCGCCAGCCGCACCACGTCACCGCGCTCCAGACGGAGCCCGAGAAGGCCGGCCGGCTCGGCGACCGGCGCCACGTCGTCCGCACCGAAGCGCAGGCTGACAACCTCCACGTGGTCGCCGCGCTTCGGATCGTATCCCACCGCGCTCTGCACGAGACCGGTGAGCCGCCGGATTTCGTCGGCACCGCGAGGTGTCCAGATCGGCTTGCCGTCCGGGCCCGGACGTTCGGTCCCGTCCACCATCACGGCGAGGCTGAGCCGCCGGACCGAGGGCTGCTCGCGCACCAGCGTGCGCACCGTGCGGCCGATCTCGTAGTTGGTCGTCTCCTCCTGCCGGCTCTCCTGCGTGCCCGATTGCGTCTTGCCGGCATCGGCGTTCGGCAGGTTGTTCTGCACCGAGGTCGCGCCGTCCTTTTCGGTCGTACGGCTGTTGCTGCCGACGCTCTGTTCGCTGCGGGCGACCTTGTTGTCGGGGTCGTATTTTTCCTCCGTCTCGTGGACATGGTCGGTGTTCAGCTCGACGGATGCCTCGGCGCGCACATGGCCGGGACCGACGCTCGCCTCCAGCATCTCCTCGACCGCGCGGCCGAGGCGCGCCTCCATCTCGCGGCGCATCTCCTCGACCCCCTGTGCGGCAGGGCTGCCGCCGATCGCCTCGCCGGCGCGGGCGAGAAGCGTGCCGCGGCTGTCGACCACCGCGATGTTCTGCGCCCGCAGCCCCGGCACGGCGGCGGCGAGCAGGGTCAGGATCGCACTCACCGCCTCGCGGTCGAGGCGCGCATTGCCGTTCATCGTGAGCATCACGCTCGCCTGGGCGTCCTGCCGCTCGCGGGAGAACGGTTCGCGATGCGGCAACACCAGATGCACGCGCACGGCCCGCACGCCGTCCATCGCGCGGATCGTGCGGCCGAGCTCGCCTTCCAGCGCGCGGGTCTCGTTGATCTGCTGCTGAAACTCCGACGCGGTCAGGCTGTCGCCGAGCCGGCCGGCCTTCTCGGGCTCCGTC
>JAJXZV010000141.1 GCA_021779875.1 Pseudomonadota bacterium | reverse complement strand
GGGCAACCGCTGGAGCCGCGATGGCGACGCGGACCGCTCGATCCAGGTGCTCGAGGATTGCGCCGACCTGGGCATGGGCCGGCACGTCGTGATCACCATCGGAAAATACAACACGGAGAGTTTCGAGCGAACCGTCGCTTACATCGTCAAGAACAACATCTCCTATAATCGCTCGCCGCTGGTCGCGCGCGGATCGGGATCGCAGTGCTTCGAACAGATGGGGTTCGACAGGCACGACCTGGAGAAGTACTTCCATCCGGCGCTTCGCCGCAATCCGCACGGCTACGTGAGTTATACGCCATTCTTCCTCTCGCCCGAACTGCACGAGCAGGCGTCCGGAGGTATTCGCAACAATACCGTCCCTGAAAATCCCGCGATCGGTTGCTGGGCCGGATCGTGGCTGACCGTCAACGCGGAGGGTGACGTCTCCGTGTGTCCGGTACTGCTCGACGTGCTCAACGCCGGCAACGTGCGAGAGCAGCCGCTCGATGAACTGGTCGAAGCGAGCCCGCTCTTCGCGGAAATCACGGACCGATCCCGCCTCAAGGGCCGCTGCGGCCGGTGCCGGTACCAGTACACCTGCGGCGGGTGCCGCGCCATGGCGTACTTTCATACCGGAGATCACATGGGCGAAGATCCCACCTGCTTCTTCGATCCCGTGGATCGTTCCACCGTCAGCGAACACGAGGAGGAAACGAACCGCAACTTCAAGAAATACCTGCTGGTGGCCCGGGCGGCGGGAGTCTACAAGCCGCCGGGAGACCGCCGAAGTCTTGAGTCGGCGTCGCCGGTCGGGAAATTGAAGTGACGGCCTCTCAGACCCGCTGGAACACCAGGCTCGCGTTGGTGCCGCCGAAGCCGAAGCTGTTCGACATGACCACGTCGACGCGGCGGCGCTCCGTGCTCCGCAGGATCGGGTAGTCGGCGCAGGCGTCATCGAGCGTCTCGATGTGGGCGGAGCCGGCGAGGAAGCCGTCGCGCATCATGAGCAGGCTGTAGATCGCCTCGTGCACGCTGGCGGCGCCGAGGGAGTGCCCGGACAGCGACTTGGTGGAGGACAGCGGGGGCATCGAGGCGCCGAACGCCTCCTGCACCGCCTTGAGCTCGATGACGTCGCCGAGCGGTGTCGAGGTGCCGTGGGTGTTCAGGTACTGGATGGGCGCCGATACGTTCGCGAGCGCCTGGCGCATGCAGCGCACCGCGCCCTCGCCCGAGGGCTGCACCATGTCCGCGCCGTCCGCGGTCACGCCATAGCCGACCAACTCGGCGTAGATGCGCGCTCCGCGGGCGCTAGCATGCTCCAGGGATTCGAGCACCAGCATGCCGCCGCCGCCCGCGATGACGAAGCCGTCGCGCCCGGCATCGTAGGCGCGTGAGGCGGTGGCCGGCGTCTCGTTGCGCGCCGACGACAGCGCACCCATGGCGTCGAACAAGGCCGCTAGGGACCAGTGTTCCTCCTCGCCGCCGCCGCAGAACACCACGTCCTGGTTGCCCCAGCGGATCTGCTCGGCCGCGACGCCGATGCAATGGGCGCTGGTGGCGCACGCCGAGGTCACCGAGTAGCTCACGCCCTTGATGTGGAAGGTCGTGGCGAGGCAGGCGGCCACCGTGCTGCACATGGTGCGCGGTACGCGCGTGGGGCCGACCTTGCGCACGCCGCGCGCCCGCAGGATGTCGGCGGCCTCGACCACGTTGGCCGGCGAGGCGCCGCCGGTGCCGGCGATCAGGCCCGTGCGCGGGTTGGACACCTGGGCCTCGGTGAGGCCGGCATCGGCGATCGCAGCCTTCAGGGAGATGGCGGCGTAGGCCGCGGCATCGCCCATGAAACGCAGGTCGCGCCGGTCGAGGTGCGCCTCCACGTCGATCTGCGGCCTGCCCGCGACCTGACTGCGCAGGCCCATCTCGGCGTAGGTGGGGGCCGCGCGGATCCCGGATTGACCCTCGGCCAACGCCCGGCTGACCGCATCCAGATCATTGCCGAGGCACGAGACGATGCCCATGCCGGTGACGACGACGCGGCGCATCAGACCACCGCTTGGGGGGCGGGCGGCGCGAGCCGGCTCAGGTCGTCGAACAGCCCGACGCGCAGACCCGAGGCCGTATAGATCTCGCGGCCATCGGCCGCCAGCGAGGCGTCCGCGGTCGCCATGATGAGCCGCCGGGTCACCACGCGCTTGATGTGGATCCGATAACTCACCAGCTTCGCCTGCGGCAGAACCTGCCCGAAGAAGCGCACCTCGTCGACGCCGAGCGCGCGCCCGAGGCCCCGATGGCCGCTCCACGCCAGGAAGAAGCCGACCAGCTGCCACATGGCATCGAGCCCGAGACAGCCGGGCATGACCGGATCGCCCGGGAAGTGACAGGCGAAGAACCACAGCGACGGGTCGATGTCGAATTCGGCCTCGATGAGGCCGTGACCGTAATTGCCGGCGGTGGCCGAGATGAGGGTGATGCGATCCACCATGCGCATCGGGCCGCTCGGCAGTCGGGGCGTGTTCGGGCCGAACAGGCGTCCCTCGCCGCAGGCGATCAACTCCGGCAGGGAATAGCTCGATTTGGGCTGAGCGGGACGGTCGATCGGAATCATGTTTTGCTGGGGCATGGTGCTCGCTGTCAAATGGCCATTTGTACCGCCTCGCGCCCGACGGAATTCTGATCCCGATCAGTTTGCGTGGCGATGGTGCCGATGCGGCGGCGCTGGCGCGGTATTTGCACTGGCGATGCCGGCGTTGGCATCATCGACGCCGTCACGTGGCGACGATGCCGAGGCTATACCGATGCTCATACCCCAAGCGGGCGCCGACCGCAACCCGCGCGGTCAGCTGCAGCGCACCGACAAGATCCTGACCGCCGGGGAGATCGACGCGCTGCTCGGCAGCGCCTTCTGCGGACGCACCGCGAC
>JAJXZV010000428.1 GCA_021779875.1 Pseudomonadota bacterium | reverse complement strand
GATGGCCACCCGGGGCGGCGCGGCCGCGCTCGGCCTGGAGGCGGTCGCAGGCACGCTCGAACCCGGCAAGTGGGCCGATCTGTGCTGCGTGGATATGTCGGCGCCGGGGCTGCCGCCGTGCGAGGATGCCGTCGCGCGGCTGGTGTTCGGCGGCGGCCGGGACCTGGTCACCGACGTCTGGGTGGCGGGCCGGCCGTTGCTCGACGGCGGCGAATTCACCCGGTTCGAATGGCCGCACCGGGCGGCCTGACGCGCGGCCCGCACAATCGGAGCGAATCATGCACACCTCGACGGATGCCGGGAACGCCGATTCGGCGGAACTTGCGAAATTCGCGGCGCTCGCGCAGAGCTGGTGGGATCCGCGGGGCCCCTCGCGGCCGCTGCACGATCTGAATCCGTTGCGCCTGGAGTACGTGGCGCGGTCCGCCGGGCTCGCGGGCCGCTCGGCGCTCGACGTCGGCTGCGGCGGCGGCCTGTTGTCCGAGGCCATGGCGCGGCGCGGGGCGCGGGTGCTCGGCATCGATCTCGGCCGGGAGGTACTCGAGGTGGCGCGCCTGCACGCCCTGGAGAGCGGCGTGCAGGTCGATTATCGGGAGATCTCGGCCGAGGGCCTCGCCGCGGAGCGACCCGGCGAGTTCGAACTCGTGACCTGCATGGAGATGCTCGAGCACGTGCCCGACCCGGCCGCCGCCCTGCACGCGCTGGCGACGCTCGTGCGGCCCGGCGGGGATCTGATCGTGTCCACCCTGAACCGCCATCCGCGCGCGTTCGCCGTGGCCATCGTGGGCGCCGAGTACCTGGCGCGCATGCTGCCGCGCGGCACCCACGAGTACCTGAAGTTCATCCGTCCCTCGGAACTCGCCCGCTGGGGCCGCGAGGCCGGTCTCGAGCTCAACGATCTCACCGGCCTGAGCTACAACCCGCTGACCCGCGCCTTCCGCCTGAGCGAGGACACGCGGGTGAACTACCTGGCGCACTTCCGGCGCGGCGGCGCATGAACGACGCGGCCCGCGCGATCCTGTTCGACCTGGACGGCACGCTGCTCGACACGGCGCCGGACATGGTCGGCGCGCTGAACGATCTGCGGGCCGTCGAGGGACTCGAGGCGCTGCCGTACGGGCCGCTGCGCGCCGCGGTGAGCCACGGCGCCGCGCGCCTCGTGCGGCTCGGCTTTCCCGATGCCGACGAGGCCCGCGCCCAGGCGCTGCAGCGGCGCTACCTCGAGATCTATCGGACCCGCCTGGCCCGGCAGACGCGGCTGTTCGCGGGCATGGACGAGGTGCTCGAGGAGCTCGCGCGGCGGCGCCTCGCCGCGGGCGTGGTCACGAACAAGCCCGGCTGGCTCACCGAGCCGCTGCTCGAGGAGCTCGGCATCCGCGGACGCTTCCGCTGCGTGGTGAGCGGCGACACCCTCGCCGAGCGCAAGCCCCATCCCCTGCCGCTGCTGCACGCGGCGCGGCTCGCGGGCGTCGATGCCGCGCAGTGCCTGTACGTCGGCGACGCCCGGCGCGACGTCGAGGCCGCGCGCGCCGCCGGCATGCCCGCGCTGGTCGCGGTCTACGGGTATCTGGGCGAGGACGATGACTGGCGCGCCTGGGATCCGGACGGCGCGCTCGAGGATCCCGGGCAGCTCATCGACTGGCTCGACCGGGGTGCGCGCGCATGATCGGCGGCGACGTCGCCTGGGCGCTGCTCGCGGGGATGACGCTCGGCGCGACCGTGGCCGGGCTCGCCGTGTTCGCCTGGCGCGCCCGCCGCGAGCAGGCGCAGCGTGTGGAGATCGAGCTGCTGCGCGCCCGGCTCAAGTCCGACGAGACGGTGAACGCCGAGCGCGAGGCCGCGCTCGAGCGCGCGCGCGAGCAGCTGCAGGGCGTGTTCGGCGAGCTGGCGCGCGACAGCCTGCGCAGCAACAGCGAGCTGTTCCTGCAGCTGGCCCGCGAGCGGCTCGCGCGCCAGCACGTCGACGCCGCGCAGACCCTCAAGGAACGCGAGACCGCGATCGAGTCGCTGGTCGGGCCGATCCGGGAGGCGTTGACCAAGACCGAGTCGCAGATCAAATCCATCGAGCGCGAGCGCATCGACGCCTTTGCGACCCTGAAGAGCCAGCTCGAGACGTTGGTGGCCGGGCAGGGTCTGCTCTCCCGGGAGACCCGCAATCTCGTGACGGCGCTGCGCCGCCCCGACGTGCGCGGCCAGTGGGGCGAGATCACCCTGCGGCGGCTGGTCGAGCTCGCCGGCATGTCGCCGCACGTGGATTTCACGGAACAGCACTCGCAGACGAGCGGCGCCGGCACCGTCCGCCCGGACATGATCGTGCACATGCCCGAGAGCCGCGACATCGTGGTCGACGTGAAGACGCCGCTCGAGGCGTACCTCGCGGCCGTCGAGGCGTCGGACGACGAGGAGCGCGGCGCGCAGCTGCGGCGCCACGCGCAGATCGTCGGTCAGCGCGTTCGCGAGCTGGCCTCGAAGAACTACTGGTCGCAGTTCGAGCACAGCCCGGACTTCGTGATCCTGTTCCTGCCGGGCGATCAGTTCCTCGCGGCCGCACTCCAGGAGAACCCGCAGCTCGTGGACGAGTCCCTGCGGCAGAACGTGATGCTCGCCACCCCGACCAGCCTGATCGCACTGCTGAAGGCCGTGGCCTACGGCTGGAAGCAGAGCGTCCTCGCCGAGAAGGCCGCCGAGGTGCGGGGCCTCGGCGAGGAGCTGTACAAGCGGCTGGCCGTGTTCGCCGAGCACCTGGTCAAGCTCGGCAGGTCCCTGGGCCAGAGCGTCGAGCACTTCAACCGCGCCGTCGGCTCGCTCGAACAGCAGGTCCTGCCCCAGGCGCGCCGCTTCCCCGAGCTCGGTCTGCGCACCGACCGCGAACTGCCGGCCGCCGAGCCCGTCGAGGCGCTGCGGCGCAC
>JAJXZV010000318.1 GCA_021779875.1 Pseudomonadota bacterium | reverse complement strand
ATCGACAGCACCTTGGCCGCCTGCTCGCCCCCCATCACGGCGATGCGGTTGTTGGGCCAGGCAAGCGCGAAGCGCGGGTCGTAGGCGCGGCCGCACATGCCGTAATTGCCGGCGCCGAAGCTCGCGCCGATATGCAGCGTGATCTGCGGCACGCTCGCGTTGGCGACCGCCTGGATCATCTTGGCGCCGTGCTTGACGATGCCGGCCTGCTCCGCCTCGGTGCCGACCATGTAGCCGGTGATGTTCTGCAGGTAGATGATCGGCGTGCCGGCCTGGCACATCAGCTGGATGAACTGCGCCGCCTTGGTGGCGCCCTGCACGTCGATCGGGCCGTTGTTGCCGATCAGCGCGCAGGCCTCGCCCGCGATCTCCGCCTGTCCGCACACCGTCTGCGGCCCGTAGAGCGGCTTGAAGTCGAGGAAGTCCGACCCGTCCACCAGACGCGCGATGACCTCGCGCACGTCGTACGGCCGGCGGTAGTCCACCGGCACCACGCCGGCCAGCTCGTCGGGGCTGTAGAGCGGCTCGCGGTAGGCGCGCTCCGGGCGCACGGGCATGCGGTCGTTCCAGCGCAGGCGGGCGATGATCTCGCGCCCGATGCGGATCGCGTCCGCGTCGTTCTCCGCCATGTATTCCGCGACGCCCGACTGCGTGGCGTGCATCTCCGCGCCGCCCAGCGCCTCGTCGGTCGCGACCTCGCCGGTGGCGGCGAGGAGCAGCGGCGGGCCGGCGAGAAACACCTTGGCCCGGTTGCGCACCATCACGACGTAATCGGAGAGGCCTGGCTGATAGGCGCCGCCGGCGGTGGACGAGCCGTGCACCAGCGTGATCTGCGGGATGCCGGCCGCCGACAGCCGTGCCTGGTTGAAGAAGCCGCGGCCGCCATCGACGAAGATCTCCGCCTGGTAACGCAGATTGGCGCCGCCCGATTCCACGAGGTCGATCACCGGCAGCTTATTGACGCGCGCGATCTCCTGCGCGCGCAGGTTCTTGCGCAGGCCCATCGGCGCGATCGTGCCGCCCTTGATCGCGCTGTCCGACGCCTTGACGAGGCAGCGCACGCCGCACACCTCGCCGATGCCGGTGATCAGCGCGCTGCCGAGCACGTTCTCCTTGCCGTCGTCGTCGTGCATGCCAAGTCCGGCGAGGGTGGAGAGCTCGAGCCAGGGCGCGCCCTTGTCGAGCAGCAGCGCGATGCGCTCGCGCGGCAGGATCTGGCCGCGCTTCTCGAACAGCGGCCGGCGCGCGGCGGAGGTGTCGCGCACCTTCTGCTCCAGCGCGCGGAACTGCTCGACGAGCGCGAGCATCGCCTCGCGGTTGGCCTGGAAGGCCTCGCTGCGCGGATCGATGCGGGATTCGATGACGGCCATGCTATCCTTTCGCCGTGGCCTGCGCGGCCCCGTATTGCCGGCGCAGCTCGTGCTTCAGCAGCTTGCCGGTCGCGTTGCGCGGCAGCGCGTCCACCACCGCGATGTGGCGCGGCACCTTGAAATGCGCGAGCTTGCCCTCGCAGAACGCCGCCATCTCGGCCAGCGTGATCGTCTCGCCGGCGCGCGGCACGACGATCAGCATCCCGACCTCGCCCCAATGGTCGTCCGGCACGCCGACGACGGCCACCTCCGAGACTTTCGGATGGCGGTTGAGCACCTGCTCGACCTCGACCGGATAGACGTTCTCGCCACCGGAGATGAACATGTCCTTCTTGCGGTCGACGATGTAGTAGAACCCCTCGTCGTCCTGCCGGCACAGATCGCCGCTGTGGAACCAGCCGTTGCGGAACGCCTCCTCGGTCGCCTCCGGCCGGTTCCAGTAGCCGATGAAAAGGTTGGGCCCGCGCATCACCAGCTCGCCCACCTCGCCCCGGGGCACGTCGCGGTCCGCCTCGTCGACGATGCGCATCTTGACGTGCGCGAGCGGTCGGCCGACCGAGCCGTTCTTGCGCGTGGCGTCCTTCGCGGCGAGGAAGCAGGCGTTCGGCGCCGTCTCGGTCATGCCGAAGCCCTCGAAGAACTTGTGGCCGCGCGACTGGAAGAACTCCAGCAGCGGCAGCGGGGTCGGCGCGCCCCCGGTCATCAGCGCCCGCAGCGAGGACAGGTCGTACCGGTCGAAATCGGGTAGCCGGCTGATCGCCAGCCACATCGTCGGCACCAGGAACATCATCGTCACGCGCTCGGCCTCGACGGCGCGCAGCGCCTCCGCCGGGTCGAAGCGCGGCTGCACGACGATGCGCGCGCCCTTGTACAGCGCCGGCAGCGTGTGCACGTTGAGGCCGCCGATATGGAACATCGGCGCGACCGTCAGCACGACGTCCTCGCTCGACAGCGCGCCCTCGCTCAGCAGCAGGTTGAACGCGTTCCACGTCGTGTTGCCGTGCGTCAGCACCGCGCCCTTCGGCCGCCCGGTGGTGCCGGACGTGTACATCATCGCGTGCGGGTCGGACTGCGCGACCGGGATGCGCGGCGGCCGGTCCCGCCCGGCGGAGAGCGCCGCCTCGTACGGCTCGTCGCCCGGCATCGGCGCGGCGTCGCCGCCGACATAGAGCCCGTGCAGCAGCCCGGTCTGCGCCCGCACCGGCGCCACCAGCGGCGCGAAGGACGCGTGATAGACGATCACGTGCGCGGCGGAATCCTGCAGGATGAACAGCACCTCCGCCGGGCTGAGGCGGAAGTTGATCGGCAGGAAGATCGCGCCCAGCTTCGCGCAGGCGAACAGGGTTTCGATGAACGCGGCGGAGTTCAGCATCAGCGCCGCCAGCCGGTCGCCCTTGCGCAGCCCGCGGGCGGCGAGCGCGTCGGCGAGCCGGTTCACCCGCGCATCGAGCGCGCCGTAGTCGAGCCGCGCCGGTCCCGCGCCCGCCTCGGCCATGCCCGCCTCCGCCAGGCCGGCGTCGAACACCGCCGGGTCGCGCGGCCGCCGCTCGGCATGCA
>JAJXZV010000343.1 GCA_021779875.1 Pseudomonadota bacterium | reverse complement strand
GAGGCCAGCCCGGGGCCGCACGACATCGGCGAGCTGTTCGACCGCTTCAAGTCGATGATGCTGGCCGCGCGCGCGGCCGCCTGAAGGTGCGGCACCCACCGGATCCCGCAAGCCATGCATCCCTTCGGCATCACCGATCTGCCGCTGTACGTCGTCGGCGTGGTGTTCATCGTGCTGCTGCCGGGGCCGAACTCGCTGTACGTGCTGGGCCTGGCGGCGCAGCGCGGCGTGCGTGCCGGCTACCTCGGCGCATGCGGGATCTTCATCGGCGACAGCGTGCTGATGCTGATGGCGGCGGCCGGACTGGCCAGCCTGCTGCAGGCCGTGGCCTGGCTGTTCATGCTGGTCAAGTTCGCCGGCGCCGCCTACCTGGCGTGGATCGGCCTGGCGATGCTCCGCGCGGGCCTGCGCAACTGGCGCCGTGCCGAGGTCCCGGCCGCGCCGCAGGCACGCGTGGACGCCGCGCACCCGCTGCTCAAGGCGCTGCTGATCAGCCTGCTGAACCCGAAGGCGATCCTGTTCTTCATTTCCTTTTTCATCCAGTTCGTCGAACCCGGCTACGCCCACCCGGCGCTGTCCTTCCTGGTGCTCGGCGCGATCGTGCAGCTGTTCAGCGCGCTGTACCTGTCGACGCTGATCTTCGCCGGCGCGCGTCTGGCCGAGGCCTTCCGCCGTCGCCGGCGTCTCGCGTCGGGGCTCACCGCGGGGCTGGGCATGGCCTTCATGGCCTTCAGCGCCCGCCTGGCCACCGCGACCCCGCACTGAGCCGCTCCGCGAGCCCGCCGAACCAGCACGAACCCGAGCCCACCTTCCACCGAAGCTGCCTCATGCCCAAGCGCACAGACATCCAATCCATCCTGATCATCGGCGCCGGCCCGATCGTCATCGGCCAGGCCTGCGAGTTCGACTATTCCGGGGCGCAGGCCTGCAAGGCGCTGCGCGAGGAAGGCTACCGGGTGGTGCTGGTCAACAGCAACCCGGCGACCATCATGACCGACCCGCAGACCGCCGACGTCACCTACATCGAGCCGATCACCTGGCAGGTGCTCGAGCGCATCATCGAGCGCGAGCGCCCGGACGCGGTGCTGCCGACGATGGGCGGGCAGACGGCGCTGAACTGCGCCCTCGACCTGCACCGCAACGGCGTGCTGGACAAGTACGGCGTCGAGC
This sequence comes from Pseudomonadota bacterium, assembly GCA_021779875.1. GTDB lineage: Bacteria > Pseudomonadota > Gammaproteobacteria > Steroidobacterales > Steroidobacteraceae > Bog-1198. Next base: position 1,763 of record JAJXZV010000343.1, on the reverse strand, counting down.
TGATCGGCGCGCGCCCGCAGGCCATCGAGAAGGCCGAGGACCGCCAGCTGTTCAAGCAGGCGATGACCGCGATCGGGCTGGAGTCGGCGCGCTCGGGTGTCGCGCATTCGATGGACGAGGCGTGGGCGGTGCAGAAGACCATCGGCTTCCCGACCATCATCCGCCCCAGCTTCACGCTGGGCGGAACCGGGGGCGGCATCGCCTACAACCCGGAGGAGTTCGAGGCCATCTGCAAGCGCGGCCTGGAAGCCTCGCCGACCAGCGAGCTGCTGATCGAGGAGTCCCTGATCGGCTGGAAGGAATTCGAGATGGAGGTCGTGCGCGACCGCGCCGACAACTGCATCATCGTGTGCTCGATCGAGAACCTCGACCCGATGGGCGTGCACACCGGCGACTCGATCACCGTGGCGCCGGCGCAGACCCTGACCGACAAGGAATACCAGATCATGCGCGACGCCAGCATCGCGGTGCTGCGCGAGATCGGGGTCGACACCGGCGGCTCCAACGTGCAGTTCGCGATCAACCCGCGCGACGGGCGCATGATCGTGATCGAGATGAATCCGCGGGTGTCGCGCTCGTCGGCGCTGGCGTCGAAGGCCACCGGCTTCCCGATCGCCAAGGTGGCGGCGAAGCTGGCGGTGGGCTACACGCTGGACGAACTGCGCAACGAGATCACCGGCGGCGTCACGCCGGCGTCCTTCGAGCCGACCATCGACTACGTCGTCACCAAGGTGCCGCGCTTCGCGTTCGAGAAGTTCCCGCAGGCCGACTCGCGCCTGACCACGCAGATGAAGTCGGTCGGCGAGGTGATGGCGATCGGGCGCAGTTTCCAGGAGAGTTTCCAGAAGGCGCTGCGCGGGCTGGAGGTCGGGGTCGACGGGCTGAACCAGAAGACCATCGACCGCGAGATCCTCGAGCGCGAACTCGGCGAGCCCGGGCCCGAGCGCATCTGGTACATCGGCGACGCCTTCGCGCAGGGCTTCTCCATCGACGACGTGTACCAGCTCACGCACATCGACCCGTGGTTCCTGGCGCAGATCAAGGACATCGTCGACGTCGAGCTGCAGCTCGAGCGCAAGCGCCTGGAGGACCTGGACGCGCCCAGCCTGCGCTGGCTCAAGCGCAAGGGCTTCTCCGACCGCCGGCTGGCCTACCTGCTGCGCAGCACCGAGGGCGCCGTGCGCAAGCGTCGTCACGAGCTCAAGGTGCGCCCGGTGTACAAGCGGGTCGACACCTGCGCCGCCGAGTTCGCCACGCAGACCGCCTACCTGTACTCGACCTACGAGGACGAGTGCGAGGCCGAGCCGAGCACGCGCAAGAAGATCGTCGTGCTCGGCGGCGGCCCCAACCGCATCGGCCAGGGCATCGAGTTCGACTACTGCTGCGTGCACGCGGCGCTGGCGATGCGCGAGGACGGTTACGAGACCATCATGGTCAACTGCAACCCGGAGACCGTGTCGACCGACTACGACACCTCCGACCGCCTGTACTTCGAGCCGCTGACCCTCGAGGACGTGCTGGAGATCGTCGACAAGGAAAAACCCGCCGGCGTGATCGTGCAGTACGGCGGCCAGACGCCGCTGAAGCTGGCGCTGGCGCTGGGCGATGCCGGGGTGCCGATCATCGGCACCAGTCCCGACATGATCGACGCCGCCGAGGACCGCGAGCGCTTCCAGCAGCTGATCCACAAGCTCGGGCTGCTGCAGCCGCCCAACCGCACCGCGCGTTCGGAGGCGGAAGCCATCGCGCGCGCCGAGGAGATC
>JAJXZV010000385.1 GCA_021779875.1 Pseudomonadota bacterium | reverse complement strand
GCCCGCCGACAGGAACGCGAGGCTGGTCGAGCGGTTGTCCTCGGCGAAGATCGACTCGAAGTTCGAGAAGAACGCGCCGACGATCCACTGCAGGGGCCCCTTGCCGGTCGAGGCCAGGCGGATCTCCTCGCTGAACTGCCGCGTGGAATCGACCTCGGAGAACGGGATCGGGTAGAACGCCGGCAGCGTCGCGCCCAGGAGCCCCGCGAAGCTGTACAAGGCCTCCGAGGTGTCGGTGGTCTGGCTCTCCTCGCGCGAGTAATACGCGGTCGCCGAGGTCAGCTGCGCGAAGCTCATGTCGTAGCTGACCGTCACGCCGTACATGCGGAACTCGTCGTACATCGGCTCGAAATTGTTGAACGGCTGGTAGCGGGCGTTGGTGATGCCCGGCGGGCTGTCGTACTCGTTGTAGCCGCCCATGTTGATCCGCTGGTACATCGCCATCGCGTCGATCGTCAGATCGTCCGTGGGCCGGCCCAGCACCTCGGCGCGCGCGCCCTGCAGCCGCTCCCAGTTGATGCGCGGCACGATCGCGGAGGGCGTCACCGCGGTCACGTTGCCGCGCGTGCAGCCCGGCCAGCCCGGTCCGCAGGGACCGGGATTGGTGGGCACGGGGAAGTTCTGTCCCTCGACGATGCGGTTGATCCAGCCGTCGGTGTACTTGTCGGTCGCCACGATGCGGGCGGCGAGCTTGTCATCGATCAGCGGCAGGTTGAGCATCAGGTTGCCGCCGCGGTTGAAGCCGCCGCCGTCGGTGCCCGAGCCGATCAGCTCGGTCGCGCCGGAGAACTCGTTCATCACCGGGGCGTTGGTGACCAGCTTCACCGTGCCGCCCATCGAGCCCGAGCCGTAGAGCGTGCCCTGCGGGCCGCGCAGCACCTCGACCCGGTTCAGATCGAACAGGTCCGGATCGATGACCACCTTGCCGACCAGCGCGGCGGCGGGCGGCGTCAGGGGATAGTCGTTCAGATAGAAGCCCACGGTCGGCGCGGAGCCGCCGGAGGAGGACAGCCCGCGCATCTCGAGCTCGGTCTGGCCGGGGCCCGCGGTCCGCTGCGAGAGGCCGGGCACGTTCTGGATCACGTCGCTGAGGTGGGTGATGCCCTGCTGCTGCATGAGCTCGCCCGAGAGCGCGGTCATGCTGATCGGCGTGTCCTGCACGGTCGAGGAGCGCTTCTCGGCGGTGACCACGATCTCCTCGAGGGAATCGTGACGGTTGGCGGCCGGCGTATCGGCGGACTCCGAGGCCCGGACGGGCAAGGCCGCGAACAGGACGCCCAGGGCCACCCCCGCGGCGGCCGCGGCGAGTTTCCATGGCGTTTGGACAGACGAAGACAGCGTCGGTGATTTCACGATCCACATCCCTCGAAATAGCTATAGGTTTAGGTATCGAAACGGCCGGTCACGACTCGGTCGGTCATGACTCGTTGCGCTGGCGCCACGAATGGCGCGGATTCGCGCGATTGCCGTGGCGTACAGCATACAGACACCGCCCCGTCCACCGCAATCCAGGGCGCGGGGTCCTCGGGTCGCGAGGCGCTAGGGCGCGAGGTAGCGGTCGAACCAGGCCGGCAGGCGGGCGCGCAGGTCTTGGATGTGCGCCGCTTGGCGGATCAGGTGCCCCTCGCCCGGGTACACGTGCAGCTCGGTCGGGACCCCGAGATCCTCGAGCGCGTGCCAGAACTCGAACGACTGTTCGGCCGGCACCTCCACGTCGTATTCGCCCGTGTACAGGAGCGTCGGGGTCTTGGCCGCCTTGATCGACTCGAGCGGCGACATCCGCCGGTACAAATCCGGCGCGTCGTACATCGTGGCCCCGAAGAAAGGCAGCATCCAGGTGTCGATGCCGTTGAGCCCGTAGTAGCTGATCCAGTTCGACAGGCCCGCGCCCGCGACGGCGGTGCGAAAGCGATCCGTGTGGGTCACCGCCCACATCACCATGAAGCCGCCATAGCTGTGGCCGTGAATGCCGAGCCGGCCGTCATCGATGGGCGCCACGCGCTCGGCCTCGTCCACCCCGGCGAGGATGTCCCGGAAATCCCCGCCGCCGAAGTCGCGGATGTTGGCGCGCGCGAACTCATCGCCCTGGCCGAAGCTGCCGCGCGGGTTCGGCAGCAGCACGTAGTAGCCGTGCTCGACCCACTCGTGCACGGTGGTGTAGAGCGAATAGTCCGTGCCGAACAAGGGCAGCACCGCCGCGCTCGGGCCGCCATGGACGTGCACGATCATCGGATAACGCCGGTCCGGCGGCGGCCGCCGCGGCCCCACCAGCCAGCCCTGCACCTCGTGGCCGTCGCTGCGCCATCGCAGGCTGCGCACGTCCAAGTCCACGGCGAGCGCGTCGTTGTCGTGGGTGAGGGGGCGAAGCGCGCGCACGGGCCCGGCGACGATCCGCGCCGGCCGGCCGAAGTCCTCGAGCACCGTGGCGCCCACCCGGCCGTCGGCGCTCAAGGCGAAGGCGCCCTCCGCGGCCGTGGCGGTCGCGGGCTCGCTCCAGAGCGTGCGCACGTCGTGACGCACCGGGTCGACCACCATGAGCGCCGCTCGGTCGACGAGAATGCCGGTCGCGAACAACCGGCCGCCGCGCCAGGCGAGGCCGTTGAACGAGCCCCGGAACCCCGGCGTCACGCGCGTCGGCGTGCCGCCCGCGAACGGCACGGCGTAGATCTCGCCGCCGAGCGGCCCGAAATCGCTCATGATGCCGCCGACGAACACCACGCTCCGGCCGTCCGGCGCCACCCGCGGCACCGCCATCTGGTAGCGCGCGTAGTCGGCCTTCGCGATCACGCGCGCGGCGCCCGTGGCGCGCTCGACGGCGACCAGGTCGGCGAGCCACCAATGGGCGTCGCCGTCACCCTTGGCGGCGGTGGCGACGAACGTCGTGCCGTCCGGCGTCCAATCGTATTCGTAGATGAAGGTGTCCGCCGGCGACAC
>JAJXZV010000005.1 GCA_021779875.1 Pseudomonadota bacterium | reverse complement strand
GCCGGCGGTCGCGGCCTCGGCGGTCGCCCTGCTGCTCGGGATCGGGATCGGCCACGCCGCGCTCGCGCGGCGCATCCGGGCCAAGTTCGGCGGCATCAAGGTCTATTGAGCCGATGGCCGCGTGCGCGACCTGGAACGTCAATTCGCTGCGCGTGCGCCTCGGCCACCTGGTCGACTGGCTGAAGGCCGGCTCCCTCGACGTCGTCGCCCTTCAGGAGACCAAGCTCGGCGACGCCGACTTCCCGCGCTCCGAGCTCGAGGCCCTGGGATTTCACGCGGCCTTCAGCGGACAGAAGACCTATAACGGCGTCGCGCTGCTCGCGCGCCGGCCGATGGGCGACCTGGTCACCGATCTACCCGGCTACCCGGATCCGCAGCGCCGGCTGCTCGCGGCCACGGTCGGGGACCTGCGCATCGTCAACGTCTACGTGCCCAACGGCCAGAGCTTGGATTCGGACAAGTACCGCTACAAGCTCGAATGGCTCGCGGCGCTCAGGGATTTCCTGCGCCGCGAACTCGCCCGCCATCCGCGGCTGCTGGTCATGGGCGACTTCAACATCGCCCCGGAGGATCGCGACGTGCACGATCCGCGCGCCTGGGAGGGCTCGGTGCTGGTGAGCGCGCCGGAGCGCGCCGCGCTCGGCGCACTGACCGCGCTCGGACTCGTGGATCTGTATCGCCGCTTCGAACAGCCGCCGGAATCATACAGCTGGTGGGATTACCGGCAGGCCGCGTATCGGCGAAACCGGGGTTTGCGCATCGATCTGATCCTCGGCTCGGCGCAGATGGCCGAGCACTGCAGCGCCTGCCGCATCGACCGCGGACCGCGCGGCTGGGAGAGGCCCTCCGACCACGCCCCCTGCGCCGCGCACTTTGACATATGAGGACGCGTCCGCGCCCCGGCGGCCGTGAGTCGCGGCGGCGCCACGGCCCGCGGCACCCCAGAAAGAGAACCAGGCACGTGACGCCCCGGCCCGCACGGCGCTAGACTTTCCAAGATGGAGGACTTGCGCCGCAACGACTACGATGTGACCAACGCCGTCCAGGTCAGCTCCACGGCGGCGGTCACGACGGCGGTTCGCGAACTGTTCGCGAGCACCTGGCCGGGCGCGTCCTTCGACCGCTTGGCCACGGCCTTCGAGGACTTCGACCGCCTGTTCACCGGCCGCATGCCCGGGTACCACGGCGTCGACACCGTCTACCACGATCGCCAGCACTCCCTCGACATGACGCTCGCGATGGCGCGATTGCTCGCCGGCTACGAGGGATCCGCCGAGCCGAGCCGCCGCTTCGGCGCCGAGCGCGCCTGCATGGCGCTGGTCACCTCGCTGTTCCACGACGCCGGCTACATCCGCGAGTACGACGACAGCAAGCATCGCAACGGCGCCGAATTCACCCTGTACCACGTCACCCGCAGCGCCCGCTTCCTCGCGCGCTATCTGCCCGTGATCGGCATGCAGTCGTGGGTGCCCGTATCGACCCGCGTCGTGCACTTCACCGGCTACGAGATCAAATTGAGCCAGATCGAGCTGGCCGATGCGCGCGACCGGCGGCTCGGCCACCTGCTCGGCACCGCGGACCTGATCGCGCAAATGGCCGATCGCTGCTATCTGGAGAAATGCCGCGACCGGCTGTATCCGGAGTTCGTGCTCGGCGGCGTCGCGGCGGCGACCGGCACGGACGGCGCCCTGCGGGTGCGCTACAGCTCGGGGCTGGACCTGCTCAGGCAGACGCCGCAATTCGTGCGCGAGACCCGCAGGGACCGGCTCGAGGGCGAGTTCGAACACGCTTATCGCGAGCTCGAGCCCCTGTTCGGCGGACGCAATCCCTACATCGAGGCCATTGACCGGAACATCGATTACCTGCAGCGCGTGCTGCGCACCGAGCGCTGGCCGATGCTGCGGCGCAATCCACCATTGTTCACGTCCGCGGACGATCAGCTGCGCGAGGTTCGCGGCCTCATGGTGAACCGATTGAAAACCCTGATGAGTTGAGCCCGAGGGGCGCTCAAGGCCAGTCGATGCCCGCCACGTAGCGGGCGTGCAGCTCGGGCAGGCGCTCGCGCACCACCTCGCGCGCCGCGAGCGGCGCGGTCTCGATCGCCTCGCGCAGCACGTCCACGCCGAGATCCCGCATCGCGCCCACCGACACCGGCGCGAAGCTCCAGTGCCAGGGCTCGGGGCGCACGCCGGAGCGGATGCCGCGGTACGGACGAAAGAAACCGAAGCGCGCCGCATTCGCCTCGAGCCAGGCCGCTACCGGCGCGAACGGTCCCTCGGGGGCGAACTCCGCGGACGACAGCTCCACCCGGCGGCCCGCGGCCACCGCGCGCCGGTCGATGAGGTCCATCTCCGTGCCCCAGTGATGGCGACTCGCGCCCGGTAGCGCCGACCACTCGAGGATGGCCTGCACCCGCTCGGCGGCCGTGAGCGTCCCGACCTCGAGCGGCGCGCCGGCCGCATCGTCGAGCCGCCGGCGGCCCGCGAACTTGTCGTTCCAGATCGTCAGCTGACGCTCGAAGTCGCGATGGGCGCTGGCCGGCTGCAAGTCGAAGCCCTCGCTCGCCGCGGCCCGGCGCATCGCCTGGAACGGCGCCACGACTTGCGCGTGCAGCACGCAGTGCGGGTCGGAGATCTCGCGCACGTGGCCGCGCGACCGGCCGGTCAGCTCGAGCGCGTTCACGTGGCGGCCGCACGCTCGGCGAGCAGCCCCTCGACACGGTCGAAGACCTGCACGAACGTGGCCACCTCCTGGGCACCCGCCAGGGAATGCTGGCCGTTGAACACGAACGTGGGCACCCCCGTGATGCCAAGCAGCGCGGCATGTCGCTGCGCGGCGACGACGCCGTCCTGGCCGGCGCGCAAGACCAGCGCGGCGCGGGTCTCGTGCTCCGGCAATCCGGACTCGACGCCGAGACGCACCAACTCCTCCAGGTCGCCGACGTGGCAGCCCTCCTCGAAATACGCGCGCATGATGCGATCCTTGACCACGCCCTGCAGGCCGCGCCGCGCCGCATGCGCGATCAGCAGGTGGGAGGCGCGCGTGTTCGGCACGCGCTCGATCAGATCGAAGCGAAAGGCGATCCCGACCGCCGCGCCGTGGCCGATCAGCGCGTCCTCGGCCGCCGCGAGCCGCGCCGGGTCGCCGAATTTGGCGGCCAGGTACTCGCGGCGCGGCACCCCCTCGGGAGGCAGTTCGGGATTCAACTCGAACGGCCGCCAGACGACGCGCGGCTGGAACGACGGACGCTCGGCCAGGGCCCGTTCGAAACGCCGCTTGCCGAGAAAACACCACGGACAGACCGTGTCGGAGAATATGTCCACGCGCAGGGATGTGCTCATACCGTGTTGCATTCTAACCCGAGCCCTTATGGGCGGGAGCGTGAACGGGTATCATTCTTCGATGGCGCAGAGCCTCAAAACCAAGTACTTGCTCGCCGCCCTCGGGATCGGCGGCGCGCTCTGCCTGTTCCTGTCGGCGTTGGCGTACTACCAGAACCGGATCGACACCGTCGAGATCGACCAGCTCGCCTACTCGGCCGCGGAACACGCGCTCGAATGGGATCTCGAGGCGCGCGCGCGCAATCTCGGCAAGGTCACCGCCGCGGCGCTGGCGCCCGCCCTGGCCGAACACGACCGCCCGGCGGTCGCAGCGGCCGCGCGCGAATTGCTGGGCGAGGGCGACATCGACGGCATCCTGGTCCGCGACGCAGGCGGCGCCGTGGTGTTCGAAGCCGCCCGTCCGGGGGCCGCGGCCGACTCCCTGGTGTTCGACACCGCGATCGGCCGCGGGCCGGAGGCCGGCGGCGTACTGCAGCTGCGATTGAGCCGCGCGGACCTGCGGCACGCCATGGCCGCCCTGAAGGCGAAGCTCGACAGCGGCCGCGAGCAGCATGCGCAGCGCATGCGCCATCTGCTCCTCGGCGTGACCCTGCCGCTGCTCGCGCTCGCCGTCGCGAGCGCCTGGCTGCTCGCGCGGCAGCTGTCACGGCCGCTCACCGAGCTGGCGCGATCGGCCGATCGAATCGGCCGCGGCGACTACACCGGCCCGGTCGACGTCGCGCGACGCGACGAGGTCGGCAAGCTCCAGCAGGCCCTGGAGCGCATGCGCCAGATGCTGCGCGAGACGACGATCACCAAGAACCATCTCGACACGGTGCTCAACAGCCTGAGCGACGCGGTTCTGGTGACCACGTCGGCGGGCGTGATCACCAGCTGCAACGAGGCGGCGCGCCGGCTGCTCAAGCACACCGACGGCGAGCTGCTCGGCAAGCCGCTGCTCGCCTTCGTCGACGACGCGCACCGCGCGGCGTTCGAGGCGTCCGCCGGCGCGGAGGCCTGCGAGACGGTGCTGCGCACCTCGAGCGGCCAGACGATCCCGGTGTCGATGGCCCGGTCGAGCATCGCCACCAACGACCCGGATTTCCTCGGCGACATCTACGTCGCGCGCAACATCATCGAGCGCAAGCGCGCGGAGCGGCGCATCCGGTACCTGGCACGCTACGACACCTTGACCAAGGTGCCGAATCGGATGCAGTTCCAGCACCTCCTGCAGCAAGCCATCGCCCGGTCGCGCCGGACCCACCACGCCCTCGCCCTCCTGTACCTGGACCTCGACCGCTTCAAGGAGGTCAACGACACCTTCGGACACGCCGCGGGCGACCGGACGCTCGAGATTCTCAGCGAGCGGCTGACCCGGAGCCTCAGCAAGGACACCGTGATCGGACGGCTCGCGGGCGACGAGTTCGCGATGTTCGTGGACAATCTGCCGCTCGACGTCGACAACCGGCCGACGCTGGCCGCGTTGGCGCGCACGCTGCTCGACGAGCTCAGCCGCGCCTTCTACGTGAATCAGCAGGAGGTCTACCTGACCGCGAGCGTCGGAATCGCCATCTGCCCCTACGATGCGGAGAACGTGATCGACCTGATCCGCAACGCCGACGCGGCGATGTATCACTCGAAGCAGAGCGGCGGGAATTCCAGCGCCTTCTACGTGCCCGACATGAACGCGGCGGCGGTCGAGCGCCTGATGCTCAAGAGCAAACTGCGCCGCGCGCTCGAGCGCGACGAGCTGGTTATCCTGTACCAGCCCAAGGTGGATCTGCGCGACGGCCGGGTGGTCGGCGCCGAGGCGCTGTTGCGCTGGCGCCTGCCCGGCCACGGCGACATCTCCCCCTCGAAGTTCATCCCGCTCGCCGAGGAGAGCAGCCTGATCCTCGACATCGGCGACTGGGTCATGAACCGGGTGTGCTCCGACTACCGCGAGTGGCAGCGGACGGTACCCGAGCCCGGACGGATCGCGATCAACCTGTCGTTGCGGCAATTGAAGCAGGCGGGCTTCATCTCGCGATTCCGCAACGTGTTTCGCCGGCACGCGGTGTCCCCGACCAGCTTCGAGCTCGAGGTGACCGAGACGACGCTCATGACCGACCCGAAGCGCACCATCGCCCTGCTGAACGAGCTGTATGCGATGGGCCTGAATCTGGCAATCGACGACTTCGGCACCGGATACTCGTCGCTGTCGGCGTTGCAGCAGTTCCCGATCGGCACCCTGAAGATCGATCAGTCGTTCGTGCGCGACGTGGCCACGGATTCGAACGACGCGGCCATCGTGCGCACGATCATCGACATGGGCAGGAGCCTCGACCTCGAGGTCGTCGCCGAGGGCGTCGAGGAGCCCGAGCAGCTCGAGTTCCTGCGGGCGCACGGCTGCACGTACGGCCAGGGCCGGTTGTTCGGCGACGCCATGGAGGGGCGCAAGCTGTTCGCGATGCTCGCCGCCCAGGTCGGCGGCCCCCCGCAGTACGCGGCGCTGTGCGCGGCGCCGCGCCGGCTCGCCGCATCCTCCTGACCGATCGATGATCTCGGCGCGGGATTTGACGCTCCGGCGGGGCCCGGTGGCGCTGTTCGAACGGGCGAACTTCACGGTCTACCGGGGCGACAAGGTGGGCGTCACGGGCGCGAACGGCGCCGGCAAGTCGAGCCTGTTCGCGGCTTTGCGGGGCGAGCTCGGCGCCGACGGCGGCGAGATCGAGCTGCCGGCCGGTTTGCGGATCGCGCACGTGGAGCAGGAGATCGCCGACACCGATCGGGAGGCGATCGAATTCGTGATGGACGGTGATCGGCAGCTGCGGTCGGTGGAGGCCGCCATCGCCGCGGCGGAGCGGCGCGACGCGGCCATGGAGCTGGCGGAGCTGCACGGCGCGTTCCAGGCCATCGACGGCTACCGGGCTCGCGCCCGGGCAGCCGCCGTCATGCACGGACTCGGCTTCAAGGCCGCCGATCACCGGCGCGCGGTGGCCGAATTCTCCGGCGGCTGGCGCGTGCGCCTGGCGATGGCGCGCGCCCTCGGCGCGCGCGCGGATCTGCTGCTGCTCGACGAGCCGACCAATCACCTGGACCTGGACGCCATCGTCTGGCTCGAGGACTGGCTGCGGGACCATCCGGGCACCGTGCTGATGATCTCGCACGACCGGGAGTTCCTCGACGCCATCGTCGGGCGCGTGCTGCACATCGAGGCGCAGGCGGTGCGCGGCTACACGGGCAATTATTCCGCGTTCGAGCGCAAGCGCGCCGAGGAGCTCGCTCAGCAGCAAGGTCTCGCGGACCGCCAGGCCCGCAAGGTGGCCGAGATCAGCGCATTCGTGGAGCGGTTCCGCGCCAAGGCCACCAAGTCCCGCCAGGCACAGAGCCGCATCAAGATGCTGCAGCGGATGGAGCGCATCGTGCCGGCGCACGTCGACGCACCCTTCGAGTTCGAGTTCGCCCGTCCCGTCAAGACGCCGCGGCCGCTGCTGACCGCCGAGGGTGCCGCCTGCGGGCACGGCGGCCGTGCGGTGCTCGCGGGGATCGATTTGTCGGTCGGGCCCCTCGACCGCATCGCGCTCCTGGGTCCCAACGGCGCCGGCAAGTCGACGCTGATCAAGATGCTCGCGGGCGAGGCCGCGCCGCTCGCGGGCCGGCGCGACCCGGCCGCCGATCTGGCCGTCGGCTATTTCGCGCAGCAGCAGCTGGAACAGCTGCAGTCCGAGGAGCATGCTTTCTGGCACCTGCGCCGCTTCGGCGGTCCGCAGTTCGCGACCGGCGAGGAGTTGCGGGTACGCGAGCACCTGGCGCGATTCGGATTCCGGGGAGACCGCGTGTTCGAGCCCGTGGGCCGATTCTCCGGCGGGGAGAAGGCGCGGCTGACCCTGGCATTGGTGGTCGCGAACCGCCCCAACCTGCTGCTGCTCGACGAGCCGACCAACCACCTCGACATCGAGATGCGTCACGCCCTGAACGTGGCGCTGCAGAGCTTCGAGGGCGGCATGGTCGTCGTATCCCACGACCGCCACCTGATCAAGTCCGTGGCCGACACCCTGTGGCTGGTCGCCGACGGGCGCGTGCGGGTGTTCGACGGCGATCTGGACGATTATCAGCAGTGGCTGCGGCAGCGCTCGATCCGCGCCGCCGAGGAGGGGGCCAAGCGGCCACGCGCGGCGCCCGACCCCCTCGGCGAGCTGCGCCGCGAGCTGACCCGCCTGGAGAAGCGCATCGCGGCGCTCGCCGCGGAGCGAACGTCGATCGAGGCGGCGGCACCGCAGGTCGCCGATCATGGCAAACTCCAGCGCCTGACCCGGTCCATCGCCACGCTCGAGGAGCAGTGGGTGGAGGTCGGCAGCGCGTTGGAAGCGGCCGAGGGGCGCGGCTCCCCGAGCGAATGACGGCAGGTGACTCCGGATGACATCGGGCGGATACGGCGCGGCATATTCCATCAAGGCGGTCTCGCAGGCGACGGGTCTCACCGTGGAGACGCTGCGCGCCTGGGAGAGGCGCTATCGGGTCGTCGCGCCGCGGCGCGCCGCCGGCGGCCACCGGTTGTACAGCGCGGTGGACGTTGAACGGCTGCGGCGGCTGCAGGAGGTCACGCGCCTCGGCCACCCGATCGGCCAGGTCGCACAGCTCGCGGATGCGGATCTGGACCGGCTGCTCGCCGAGCGCGACGCCGACCGGTCGCAAGGCGACGCCGCCCGGGCCCTGGCGCAGCGCATCCTCACGAGCGTCGAGCGATATCGGCCGGACGACTGTGATCAGGCGGTAGCGATGGCGTTCGCGCTGCTGCCGGTGCCCGACGTGATCCGGCGGGTGCTGTCCCCGGTGCTGCGCGAGGTGGGCGACCGCTGGCACCGCGGCGACTTCACGATCGCGCAGGAACACATGGTGTCGAGTTCGATCCGGCGCCGGATCGGCGCTCTGCTGAACACCTTCAACGGCTCGGCACGGGGGAGCGGCGTCGTGTTCGCGACCCTCGGCGGGGAGCAGCACGAACTCGGCATCCTGATGTTCGCCGCACTGGCCGCCAGCCGGTCCCTGCGCGCCTTCTATCTCGGCCCTGATCTGCCGCCCGAGGACATCGCCGACTATGCGCGCCGGGTGGATGCGGCGGCCGTCGCCGTGAGCCTGGTCACGCCCTCGAGCATCGAGCTTTCATTGCGTCAGCTCGGGACGCTGCGCGACGGCCTGCCGCCCGAGGTCGAGATCTGGATCGGCGGTGCCGCCTGCGGCGGTGTCGCGCCCGAGGATTTTCCGCCGGGCAGCGTCCTCATGTCCGGGTGCGCGGATTTCGAGACCCGGATCAATCTGCTGGTCGCGCCAGCGCCGCACCGGTAGCGTCGGCGAGGCGGGCGAGCGCCTCGTCGGCGGCGCCGTTGAATGCATCGACGATGTCGCCCAGGCGATCGTGCGACGCGGGTCGGCGCACGTCGGCCTCGAATTCGCCGAGCACGCGCCGATCCGTCGAATCGCCGAGCCGCGCCCGCAGCTTCACGTGGATCGTGGGCGCATCCCCGGCGGCCGCGTACTCGGCCTGGAAATCCATGACGCGCAGTTCGAGCCAGTATCCGGCCGCGAACGGCGAGTCGTCGGCGGCGACGCCACGCAGCGTCGCACGCCGCCGCAGCGAGTCCACCGCCAGGTCCAGGACCACCTGGTCGAGCGGTGCGCTCCAGGCGGCCGCCGCGAAATGGTCCAGGCGCCGATCCGCGAACAGCACGGCGATGTGCTCGGAATCGAGCCCTGGGCGCACGCGGGGCCTGAGAACCGCGAGGTCCGCCGCGACCGGCGGCGCGGCGCCGCGCTCGACCTGCGACTTGAGCAGGTAGACCGCCGGCGGGACGGCCGTGGTGTTGAACAACGAGCCCGTGCAGCCGCCGAGCGCCAGGCCCAGGGCGAGAATGGCCGCGCGCCCGCCGAACTTCATCGCGACACCTCGACGCCCTGCGGCGCCGCCTCGTACAGGAGCTGCGACGGGTTTCGCTTCAAGGAGCGCGACAGGTCGCGGAAGTCCCGCGCGGCATCGCGGCTCTCGCGCAGCAGCCGATCGAGTTCCGGCAGGCTCTGCTGCGCGAAACGCGACAGCGCGGGCCCGTTGGCGGCCACGAACCGGTCCAGGCGATCGGCGGTGTCGGCCAGGCCGTCGGACGCGCGGCGCACGTTCGCGACCGCCGCGGCGACGTCCGGGCGCGCCTGCGATTCGATCGACCGCAGCTCGGCCACCGCTTCGTCGACCCGATGCAGGGTGAGCCGCAGGTCCGCCGCGGCCAGCCGCGCCTCGCGGGCTGCGCCCGGCAGCTGCTCGCCCGTGCGCTGCAGGTCCTCGAGCGTCGTCTTGATGGCCTGCACGCTGCGCTCGTCGAACACCTGATTGAGGCGATCGATGAGTTCGGTCGCGCGGACGGCGAGCGCGGGCAGGCTGCTCAGCACCAGATCGAAATCCGACGGCACGGAGGCGATCATCGGGTAGCTCTGGCCCTGGGGCAGCGGCCCGGCCAGGGTCGATTTCCGGTCCTGCTCGAGATCGACGTAGAGAAGACCCGTGATGCCCTGCAGGCTCAGCGAAGCTCGCGTCCGCGCGTTGATCGGCGCCGAGGTGTCGATGTCCGCGATGACCTGCACTCGATCACGCCGTTGGGGATCGATCCCGATCCGCGCCACCTTGCCGACGTCGACGCCGAGGTAGCGCACCGGACTGCCGGGACTCAGGCCGCTGACCGTGCCCTGGAAGTAGATCTCGTAGCGCTGCGTGGCGATGATGTCCCGCTGTGCCGTGTACCAGTATACGAAGGATCCGGCCATCGCGATCACGAGCAGCACGAAGGCGCCCACGGCGACGTAGTTCGCATCCCTATCCATGACGCACCCCCTGGGCGGCCCGCCCGCGCGGCCCGTTGAAGTACTCGCTGATCCAGGGCTGGGAACTGCGCACCAGTCCGTCCAGCGTGTCGGTGATCATCCGCCCGTCGACGATGACGCCGACCCGGTCGCAGGTCGCGAACAGGGTGTCGAGGTCGTGCGTGACCATGACGACGGTCAGGCGCAGCTGGGTGCGCAGGCTCGACAGCAGGCCGTCGAACGCGGCCGCGGAGATCGGATCGAGGCCCGCGGTCGGCTCGTCGAGGAACAAGAGCCTGGGCTCCAGCGCCAGGGCGCGCGCGAGCGCGGCGCGCTTGGTCATCCCGCCGGAGAGCTGCGCCGGGTACTTGCGCGCCGCGTCGCCGGAAAGTCCGACCAGCGACAGATTGAGCGCCACCAGGCTCTCGAGCGCCGCGTCGCCGAGATCGAAGTGCTCGCGCAGGGGCAGTTCGACGTTCTGCCCGACGGTGAGCGAACTGATCAAGGCGCCGTTCTGGAAGGTCGCTCCGCAGTCGCGCGTGAAGCGCCGGCGCTCGGCGCGCGACAGGTCCGAGATGTCGCGGCCCTGGATCTCGATCGAGCCGGCGTCCGGCGGGTGCAGGCCGAGAATCGTCTGCAGGAGCACGGTCTTGCCGCTGCCCGAGCCGCCCGCGATGCCCATGACCTCGCCCTCGAGCACGTCCATGTCGAGGCCGTCGTGCACGGTCTGGCCGCCGAATCGATTCACGAGACCGCGTACCCGCACGACGACCCGCGCAGAGGGTGGCTCGGCCATCAGAAGTCGATCCGGTCGAAGTACACGGCGAACACGGCGTCGGTCAGGATCACGAGGAAGATCGACTGCACCACGGCCACCGTGGTCAGCCGCCCGAGCTCGCGGGCGGACTCGCGTACCTGCATGCCCCGATACGTGCCGACCATGGCGATCAGCACGGCGAACACCGGGGCCTTGATCAGGCCGGCCCAGAAGGTGGTCGGCGCCAGCGCCTCGCGCATCCGGCCCTCGAACTCCGCCAGCGGAATGTGCAGCGTCGTCACGCACAGCAGGCCGCCGCCCGCGAGCCCCATCGCGTCCGCGATCACCGTCAGCGCCGGCAGCGCGATCAGCAGGGCGAGCACCCGCGGCACGATCAGCAACTCGACCGGATTCATGCCCATCGCCCGCAGCGCGTCGACCTCCTCGTTGAGCCGCATCACGCCGATCTCGGCGGCGAAGGCGCTGCCCGACCGGCCGGCGACGATGATCGCCGTGAGCAGCACGCCGAGTTCCCTCAGCACGGCGATCGTGACCAGGTCCACGACGAACAGGTCCGCGCCGAATCGCGACAGCTGCTGCGAACCCAGGTAGGCGAC
>JAJXZV010000292.1 GCA_021779875.1 Pseudomonadota bacterium | reverse complement strand
GTACGTGCGCGGCGCCACGCGGGGTGACGGCGAGAGCGGCGAGGACATCACCGGGAATCTGAAGACCATCGCCTCGCTGCCGCTGCGGCTGCGCACGCCGCGGCCGCCGCCGCTGCTCGAGGTGCGCGGCGAGGTGTTCATGCCGCTCGGGCGGTTCCGGCGCTTCAACGCCGCGGCCGAGGCGCGCGGGGAGAAGACCTTCGTCAATCCGCGCAACGCGGCGGCGGGCAGCCTGCGACAGCTCGATCCGCGCGTCACGGCCGCCCGTCCCCTCGACCTGTTCGTCTACGGCGTGGGCTTCGCCGAGGGCGCGGATCTGCCGGTGCGCCACGGGGCGATGCTCGAGCGGCTGAAGGACTGGGGCTTTCGCGTCTGCCCCCAGACGCGGCTGGTCGACGGCATCGAGGGCTGCCTCGAGTACTACCGCGAGATGGCGGCGGCCCGGGCGCACCTGCCCTATCAGATCGACGGCGTGGTCTACAAGGTCGACGACTTCGAACAGCAGAGGCTGCTCGGCTCGGTGGCCCGAGCGCCGCGCTGGGCGATCGCGCACAAGTTCCCGGCGGAGGAAGCCCTCACGACCGTGCGCGCGGTCGAGTTCCAGGTCGGCCGCACCGGCACGCTCACGCCGGTGGCGCGTCTCGAGCCGGTCTTCGTGGGCGGGGTGACCGTGAGCAACGCGACCCTGCACAACATGGACGAATTGCAGCGCAAGGACGTGCGCGTGGGCGACACGGTGGTGCTGCGCCGTGCCGGGGACGTCATCCCGGAGATCGTGCAGGTGCTGCCGGAGCGGCGGCCCGCGAATGCCCGCGTGGTGCGGCTGCCCGAACGCTGCCCGGTGTGCGGCTCCCCGGTGGTGCGCGAGGCCGGGCAGGCCGCGGCGCGCTGCACGGGCGGGCGCGCCTGCGCCGCGCAGGTCAAGGAGGAGATCAAGCACTTCGCCTCGCGCCGCGCGCTCGACATCCAGGGGCTCGGCGACAAGCTGGTCGATCAGCTGGTCGATGCCGGCTGGGTGCGCACGCCGGCGGATCTGTTCAGCCTGGACGTGGAGCGGCTCGCGACGCTCGAGCGCATGGGCGAGAAGTCCGCGCAGAAGATCATCGCGGCCATCGCCGCGGCCCGGCGGACCACGCTGCCGCGCCTGCTGCACGCGCTCGGCATCCGCGAGGTCGGCGAGGCGACCGCCCTGGCGCTGGCCAGGCAGTTCGGGGATCTCGAGCCCCTGCGGCGGGCGGATGCGGCGCAGATCGAGGAGGTGCCCGACGTGGGTCCGGTGGTGGCGGCCAGCGCGGCGGCCTATTTCGCCGATGCGGACAACGCGGCCACCGTGGACCGGCTGCTCGCGGCCGGCGTGCACTGGCCCAGGATCGCACCGGCCGCGGGCGGCAGCCTCGCCGGCAAGACCTTCGTGCTCACCGGCACGCTCGCGGGATTCACGCGCGAACAGGCGACCGAGGCGCTCGGCGCGCGCGGCGCGAAGGTGAGCGGCAGCGTCTCGAAGAAGACCGATTACGTGGTGGCCGGCGCGGACGCGGGCTCGAAGCTCGACAAGGCGCGCGAGCTAGGGGTCGAGGTGCTCGACGAGGCGCAGCTGCGCCGGCTCCTGGCGCCGTGAGCGGGCCGCCGCCGGCGGCGGCGGCCCGGGGTCATCGACGTTCCCGCCTCAGAGCTTCTTCTCGATCTTCGCGTTCTTCTTCAGGTCCTCGATGTAGGCCTGCAGTTTCTTCTGCATGATCCGGTTGGCGAGCTGCGCCTTGACCTGATCGAACGGCGGCAGCGCCACGTCGCGGGTATCCTCGAGCTTGATGATGTGCCAGCCGAACTGGGTCTGCACGGGCTGCTGGGTCATCTCGCCCTTCTTGAGGCCCTTCACGGCGTCGCTGAACGGCTTGACCATGCGTCCGGCGGTGAACCAGCCGAGATCGCCGCCGGCGGCCTTGGAGCCGTCGGTGGATTCGGCCTTGGCGACGTCCTCGAACTTGGCGCCGCCCTTGATCTTCTTGATGAGCTCATCCGCCTTCTCCTTGGTGGGCACCAGGATGTGGCGGGCGTGGTACTCGGTCTTGTCCATGGCGGCGGTCGCGGCGTCGTACTCGGCGTGCAGCTCCGCATCCGTGGGCTGCTTGTCCTTCAGGAACTTCTGCGAGGCGGCGTCGGCGAGTACCCGCATGCGCAGGATGTCGAGGCGCGCGGCGACCTCGGGATCCTTGTCGAGTCCTTCCTTCGCGCCCTGCGCCGAGACCAGCTCCAGGTTGATCAGTTCGTCGAGCACCTGGCCCTTCTGCTCGGCGGTCGCGTCCGACTCGGGCTTGCCCTGCAGCATGCTCTGCAAGTAGACGTCGTAGTCCTTGCGCGGGATCGGCGTGCCGTCGACGACGGCGACGGCCGACGCGGGCGCCGCCTGATCGGCGGCCGCGGGCGCGCCGGTCTGCTGCGCCTTGCCGCAGCCGGCCAGGGTCACGAGCAGCAGCGCGAGGCCCGACGCGGCGGTCCACGAAGAACGAAAAATGGGGGTCATGGGAATCCTTTGCACGGGAAAGTGGGGCAAAAAAAGAGGCGACTTCGGCCGATGAGGCCTTTCGCGCCCGACCGGCCAATTTTAGCCTTTCGGAACGCCAGTCTCCAAATCGGCCGGCGGCGCGGCGTCGAGCGCGAGCGCGTGGATGCCGTCCTTGAGCATGTCGTCGAGCGCGGCGTACACGAGGCGGTGGCGCGCCAGAGGCGCGAGCCCTCGGAACTCGTCGGCGACGATGCGGACCCGGAAGTGGCTCTCGCCGCCGGCCGCCCCCGCGTGCCCGGCATGCTTCTGGCTCTCGTCCACCACCTCGAGACGCGCCGGGCCGAAGCGCTCCTCGAGCCGCCGCCGAATCTGCTCGGCGCGGCTCACGCCGAGGCTCCGGCGCTGCGGCCCGAGAGCCAGAGGACCTGCGGGAT
>JAJXZV010000312.1 GCA_021779875.1 Pseudomonadota bacterium | reverse complement strand
ACATGATCTGCGCGATGTCGCGGTCGTGGATCGTCACCTCCGGCTCGCGCGCCGGCTGGACGGCGACGGCCGCCTCGAACGGCGCGAAGCCGTCCGGCGCGTCGCTGCCTGCGCCGCCGATCACCAGCCCGCGCCCCGGCCGGTCGGACAGCAGCGCCCGCATCTCCGGGCGGGCGAGCAGGGTTGCGTCCACCACGGCGTAGCGCGCCTCGGCGTGCTCGACGATGTAGCGCACGTCGCCCGGCGCGAGCGCGATGTTGATCGGCACCCAGACGAGACCCGCGCGGTGGATGCCGAACATCGTGACGACGAAGTCGGGTGAGTTCGCGCAGAGCGTTACGACGCGGTCTCCGGCCGCCAGGCCGGCCGCCAGCAGCGCCTGCGCGCACTGGCTGACCCGGTCGTCGATCTCGCCGTAGCTCAGCCGCTCGTCACCGAAGACGAGCATCGTCTTGCCCGGATGGCGAGCGGCGGCACGGCGCAGGAAGTCGCCGATCGCCACGCGCGCAATCGCGCCGGGCGGCGGCACGTCGAGCCTCACGGAAGTCGCTGTCGTCATCGGATCTGCTTTCTCCCTGTCCCTGGTGGTGCGTCCGCGAGCACGCGGGGCGGTCGGCGCGCCCAGTTTTGTCGATTATAACCGCATAACCAATCATTCCGATATAGGAAGTTTCTGGACCTGCCCGCGCGGGCAGATCCCGCCCGGCCCGGCTCAGATCGGGCAGTCGGGGCGGAAGCGGGGCTTGCGCTTCTCGCGGTGCGAGGCGACGCCTTCGCGCACGTCCTCACCCATGAAGCCCAGCATCTCCAGCGCGGTCGAGGTGTCGAAGATCGGTCCCGCCGAGCGTAGCCAGTTGTTGAGTGCGTATTTCGTCCAGCGGATCGCGCTCTGCGAGCCTGTCGCGAGTTCGGTTGCGATCTGCAGCGAGACCTGCGCGAGCTCGCTGTCCTCGACGCACATCGAGACGAGGCCGATCCGCTCCGCCTCCTCGCCGGTCACCGGCCGGCCCGTCAGCAGGTAGTATTTCGCCTTGGCCATGCCGCAGAGCAGCGGCCAGATGATCGCCGCGACGTCGCCCGCCGCAACACCGAGGCGCGGATGGCCATCGACGATCCGCGCCGCCCTGCCGGCGATCGAGATGTCGGCGAGGATGCCGACCACGAGACCCGCGCCGGCGGCCGGGCCGTTGATCGCCGAGACGATCGGCTTGTTGCAGTTGATGATGTTGTAGACGAGATCCTTCGCCTCCTTCCAGGTGCGCATCAGCGCGTGCTGGTTGCCCGTCATCCGCTCGATCATGCCGAAATCGCCGCCGGCCGAAAACGCCTTGCCGGCGCCGGTCACCAGCACCGCGTTGATGTCGGGATCGCGGTCGATGTCGCGCCAGATGTCGGTCATCTCGGTATGCGTCTGCTCGTCCACCGAGTTGAACGTCTCCGGGCGGTTGAACGTGATGCGCAGGATGCGCTCGGCGGGATAATCCAATTGCAACTTCTTGTAATTGTCGTAGCGTCCGGTCATTTCGTCATCCTTGGGTTTGTGGCAGCGGAGGCGGCGAAGACTTCGTCCGCCGCCTGCGCCGAGCGCCGGGCGATGTCGCCGAGGCGCGGATAGGTTGCGCGGAAAGCCGCCAGTATCTCGTCGATCGGCGGCTCGTCGAACGTGCCGCGGTCACGCACGTATTCCATGTGGCGGCGATCGCGCGCGTCGTATTCGTGGAACAGCGCGTCGGCGGTGCCGTCGAACACCAGCGGGCGGACGCCGAAGCGCGCGCACAGGCTGCTGTTGAAGGCCGGCGTCACCTTGAACGTGCGCTCGCCGAGCCAGAGCCGGACATAGCCATGATAGATGAACAGGTCGGTGCCCATCATCTCGGCGAGGCGCGGGGTGTTCAGGTGGTTGCGCACGTCGGCGAAGCCGACGACGGCGGGGATGCCGGCCGCGCGCAGGCAGGCGGTCAGCAGGATCGCCTTCGGCACGCAGAACGCGGCGTCCTCTGCCGCGACCGCGCTTGCGCGATACGCCTCGGGATCGAGCGTGATCGCGTACGGGTCGTAGCGTATGCGGTCGCGCACCGCTTCGAACAGCGCGACCGCGCGCTCCGTTGCCGAGGCGCCGGGGTGGCCGGCGAGCGCCTCCTCGGTGAATTGCCGCACGCGCGGTGCGTCGCTATCGACATAGGGGCCGGGGGTGAGATAAGGGCCGGGGGTGAGCATCGCTTAGGCCGCCGCGCGCCAGTCGTTGGGCAGGTCGGGCGGCGTGAAACGCTCGCCGTTGCGCTCGGCGAGCATCCGGCAGCGCGCGAGAAAAGCCGGCACACCCTGGCTTTCGATGAAGCGCCAGGCGCCGCCGGTCCAGGCGGGGAAGCCGATGCCGAGCACCGAGCCGACATTGGCGTCGCGCCCGCTGGTCAGCACGCCCTCGGCGAGGCAGCGCAGCGTCTCCAGCGCCTGCCGGTAGAGGAAACGGTCGCCCAGCTCCGCCACGTCCGCCGTCGCGCCCGCCCGCCCGAACGTGGCGGCGAGACCGGGCCACAGCCGCTTCGGCCCGTCCTTGGGGTAGTCGTAGAAGCCGCGCCCGGCGGCGCGTCCCGGCCGGTTGAGCTCACGCACCATGCGTTCGACCAGCGCCTCGCCTGCGCTCGGGCGATAGGTCCGGCCCTCGGCCTCGGCGGCGGCGCGGGTCGCGTCCAGCACATGCACGGAGAGCGCAAGCGAGGTCTCGTCCAGCACGGCGAGCGGCCCGACCGGCATGCCGGCCATTATCGCCGCGCGCTCGATCAACGGCGCCGGCAATCCCTCGGCGAGCATGGTTGCCCCCTCCATGACGAAGGTGCCGAAGGTGCGGCTGGTGTAGAAGCCACGGCTGTCATTGACGACGATCGGCGTCTTGCCGATCAGCCGCGCATAGGCCAGCGCCTTGCCGACCGTCTCCTCGCTC
>JAJXZV010000339.1 GCA_021779875.1 Pseudomonadota bacterium | reverse complement strand
CATGCGTCCGTCGCCGTTCGCTTGGCCGGCGGACCTGCCGCCGCTGGCCCTGACCCGCCGACGATAACTACACGGGCGCCGCCCTCTGCTGCGAGCTCGAGAGCCTCGTCCACGCCTACCTGAGGAGGCCGCCGAGCCCGTCGCGGCAGGCAGCCCGACGCCGCGCGCGGCGGTCTCGGTGCCACCCGCGCCGCAGCCGCGCTCGAACGCTCCCGTCACGCCGCGGAAGGGATAGAACATGGCGACCCGACACCCACCAGCTCCTGGCCAGCAGCTCTCGCCCGTGCAGTTCTCCCGGCTCGCGCACCGCGGCGTCCTGCTCGGGCTGTCGATCTCGCAGTTGATCGTGCTGGGCATCGGCGTTGTCACCGTGGTCGCCACGATCTACACGGGCGGGGGCATGGGGCTGGTGTGGACATCGCCGATCTGGCTTGCCTGCCTGCTGCTCGCGGTCGTCTCCGTTGGTGGGCGCAAGCTCGTAGACTGGCTGCCCATCGTCTCGCGCTGGACGTGGCGGAGCACGGCAGGGCAGTTGATCTTCCGGCGCCGCGTTATCAAGCCCCGTCCGGTCGGCACGCTCGCGCTCCCTGGCGACGCGACGGCGCTGCGCGAATGGGTCGATCCTGAGACAGGTGCGGCCATGGTGCATGACCCCCACGCGCAGACCCTGACCGCGGTGCTCGGGGTGACGCACCCGGCGTTCGTGCTGCTCGATCCGGGCGAGCAGGAACGACGAGTCAACGGCTGGGGCCGGGTGCTCGCCACCGCGTGCCGCTCGGGCAGGATCGCCCGGCTCCAGGTCTCCGAGCGCACACTGCCTGACTCCGGCACCGGCCTCGCAGAGTGGTGGGCCAGGCATGGCAACGACGACGGTTCCTGGCCCGCGACCACGTACCGAGAGCTGATCGAGCGGGCTGGGCCGACCGGCGAGCGCCACGCGACGACCATCTCGATTGCGCTCGACATGAACGCCTCGGGACGACAGATCCGCTCCGCGGGCGGCGGTATCCGCGGAGCTGCTGCCGTGCTCCGCCAGGAGATGACCACGCTCGTCACGGCGCTGCGGGCTGCGGACCTCACCACGACCGGATGGCTCGCACCCGGCGAGGTCGCCGTCATCCTGCGCTCCGCCTACGACCCGGCTGCCGCGTCCGCGCTGGAACGGCACGCCGACATCGGGCGCTCCCTCGCCACCGCGGGGCCGGTCGCGGTGATCGAGAGCTGGGATCGTGTGCGCACCGACTCCGCATACCACACCGTGCTCTGGCTCTCCGAATGGCCTCGCTCGCAAGTATTCCCCGGATTCCTCGCCCCGCTGCTGCTGACCTCGGGTGTGCAGCGCACATTCTCGCTCACCTGCACGCCGGTTCGCGCCGACATCGCCGCCCGAGACCTGCGGAAGAAGAAGGTCGGCCTTCTCTCCGATGCGACCCAGCGAGCGAAGATCGGCCAGGTTGAGGACGCCTCGCGCACGGCCGAGTACCAGGACGTGCTCCAGCAGGAATCCGACCTCACCGCCGGGCACGGCGTGCTGCGCTACACCGGCCTCATCTCCGTCTCCGCGCCGACGGTCGACGAGCTGGATGCCGCCGCTGCCGCCATCGAGCAAGCCGCGGTGCAGGCGTCCTGCGAAACGCGCCGCCTCGTCGGCCAACAGGCCGCCGCATTCGCCGTCGCCGCGCTCCCGCTCTGTCGGGACGTGTGACGCGACCCGCCCTTGACCCCGGAAGGGAATAAGCTATGCCGACCTTCAGCAACGCCGTGGCGGACGCCACGGAGACCCGCCAGGCGGTGCGGGCGCTCGCTCATGCGAGCCGCGCCTTCGCCGACCCCGCGGACACCTATCAGGTGGTCGGCGAGCTGCTGGGGACGCTGCGCTCCCTGGAGCAAGTGCTGGAGCAGGTCGCGGCGGCGCACGTTCGGCACCAGGACCAGGCGTTCCTCGACAACGGTGACCGCAGCGGCGGACTCCTCGAGGCCGATGCCGCAGCACGAGCCCTGCGTCGGGCCTCTGCCCTTGTCGGGCAGGCCGAGCGCGCCGTGGATGAGGCATCTCAGCACTCAGGGCGGATCGCCTGGCATCCCGCCCCTACCCACGATGAGCCTGCGCTGGACCCGTTCGCGCGCGATCCGTTCGACCAGCACCCCGTCACTTCGCGGAAAGGGCTGTCGCTATGAGCCCCGACGACCGCGGGCGCCTGCACACCGCAGTTCTGCTCGACCCAGCAGGCGAGCACCGCGCGGCTCGGAAGGCGCGACGACGAGCCGCGAACAAGATCGAGACCGCCGACCGCAAGGCGCACCAGGAGCTGGCGCACGCGGCATGGGAGGCCGAGCGCGAGGCGCGGCGGGCGACGACCTACCTGCCACCGTCCGGCGAGACGAGGCCCGCGGCACTCCGCACGCCGGGCCGATTCCGGCTGCCGCGTCATCAGGACACGAGCGCGACGCTGGCGGGGGCGTATCCGTTCCTCGCCGAGGGCGGGCTGGGCTCTGCGGGGGTGTTCGTCGGCCAGGATCTCTACAGCGGGGCGTCGTTCGTCTACGACCCGTGGGTGCTCTATGCGCAGGGCATCATCACCGCACCGAACATCGTGCTCGCGGGGATCGTCGGCTCCGGCAAGTCCTCGCTCGCCAAGAGTCTCTACACGCGATCCATCCCGTTCGGTCGGCGGGTCTACGTCCCCGGCGACCCGAAAGGCGAGCACACCGCCGTCGCTGAAGCGGTCGGCGGGCGGGCAATCATACTGGGGCACGGGATGTCCACACGCCTGAACCCGCTCGATGAGGGACATCGTCCTTCGGGCCTCAGCGATGCCGAGTGGCAGAGCCAGGTGACCTCCCGGCGGCGCGACCTGATCGGCGCGCTTGCCGAAACCGTCCTCGACCGTGGCCTCACGCCGCGAGAGCACACGGCCGTCGATATCGCACTCGCCGATGCGGTGCGCTCGGC
>JAJXZV010000365.1 GCA_021779875.1 Pseudomonadota bacterium | reverse complement strand
CACCGGGCGCTGCCTGTGCGCCGCCGTACGGTACCGCTGCGGACCCCTGCTCTACCCCGCCACCTGGTGTCATTGCCATTCCTGCCGCCGCGCGAGCGGCACCGCCCCGGTGGGCTGGTTCACGGTCGCGCGGACGTCGGTCGCCTGGCACGGCGACGCGCCGCACGTGCACCGCTCCTCGCCCGGGGTCGAACGCTGGTTTTGCGGCACCTGCGGTACGCCGCTCGCCTATGGGAACGAGCGTCGGCCCGGCGAGCTCGATCTCACGCTCGGCAGCCTCGATGAACCCGACCGGGTGACCCCGGTGGATCACATCTTCATGGCCGATGCGCCCGCCTGGGATCGCCCGGCGGACGGACTGCCGCAGCACGCGGGGGCGCGAAAGCGCCTTTAGCCAGTGGGTCCGGAACCGCCGCCGGGGCCGCAACAGGCGCCGGCGCCCCCGGCGCCTTGCATCGGCGGACACTTCACGGTCCCGTAGGAGCAGAACACACAGCAATCGCCGGGCTTGGGGCGCAGCAACGCGTGACAGGCAGGACACTCGTAGAAGTACTGGCAGGCGTCCGTCGGCATGAGTTCGGCCGTGTCCGCACCGCACGCCGGGCAGTGGATCGTCGATTCGAGAATCAGCTCGGGCATGGCGGTGCACCTACGAGTTTCCGCGGTGCGGTCCGCGGCCAACGTGATCTCGGATTTTACGTCATGGGGTGGCCGGGGAGGGAAACGAACCCCGACGACCGGGGTGGTCCAGCTTCTCTTCGGCATTGACACGTGGCGGCGGCATCCACGAATCAGCCGGCACCCAGCTCGCACATCACCTCCCGGGACGTCAGCTGCGGTCAGTCGCGACGATCCTCACCAAACCATCACGGTTCCCCGCTCCCCGCGCCGCCGGGGCGGACGTACCTTTCATCCAAGGCAGAGCATCGCCCTCCGGCGATCCTGCCTCGGAACGGAAAACACGACATCACTACGGGAGACATCCATGCGCACACCATCGCGATCTCGGCTGTTCGATCTGCTGATCGCCGCAGCCTCGCTATCACTTCTCGCGGTCGGAGGCGCGCGATCGGCACGCGCCTCATGCTCGATACCCGAACCCACCGGCCGTACCTTCGACGGCGCGTCGTTCCTGCCTGCGGTTTACCGGGCCGACATGGGTTCGCCCGCGTCGCTGCTGCACCTCGTCGCCGACCCGGAGAGCGCGGCGATCGTCGGCCTGTGGAAATTCGAGATGCTCGCCAAGAGCACCTCGACGAACACGAACCCGATGCCGGACGGCGCGTTGGTCGATTTCGGCGTGACCGCGTGGCACTCGGACCATACGGAGATCATGAATTCCGGCGCCCGGAACCCGGCCGACGGCGATTTCTGCCAGGGGGTATGGCAGCAAGCCGGCCCGGCGACCTTCCAGCTCAACCACATCGCAATCGCCTGGAGCGGCGGCAGCTATGTGGGGCCCGCCCGGATCCAGTTCCTCGTCACCGTGGATCGCAGTGGCAGCCACTACGCCGGCACCTTCACGTTGACGCAGTATGTCGCCTCGATCACGCCGGGACATGAGTTCGACGAGAGCGCGATCGCCGTCCGAATCACCGGCACGGTAACCGCGACGCGCCTCACCGCGAGCTGATCGCACCGCGGCGGCCAGCCTGGGCGCCCGAGCCCCCGGGTCGCACAGGCTGGCCGGCGTTCGCACCGAAGAGCGTGCGGCGGGTGTAGCATCGGACCCGAGCAATCGGCGCCTCGGGGGAGAACGGGAGCGTGGAGCCGAGCAGTTTTCGCTGCGACCGATTCCATATCGACGTGGCCGACCGTCGGTTCCTGGACGACGGACGGGAGGTCGCGCTCGAGCCCCGCGTGTTCGCGGTGATCGCCCAGCTGCTTGGCAAGCCGGGGATGCTGGTCGCCCGTCACGAGCTTCTCGACGCCGTCTGGGGCCACCGCTACGTGACACCCTCGACGCTCAATCGCACGATCGCGCTCGCCCGCCGCGCATTCGGCGACGACGTCGACGACCCACGCTTCATCCAGACGGTTCACGGCGCCGGCTACCGCTTTGTCGGGCCGATCGAGGCGCTCGCGCCGCGGGTCGCGGCCCGCTTCGCGCCGCCCCCGATCGCGCGGGTACCGGCCCGAATCGCGCCGCTGATCGGCCGCGAGCACGAGCTCGCCGCCATCGCCGACCGGCTCGCGGAGAGCCGGGAGGTGACCGTGATCGGCAGCGGTGGCATGGGCAAGACGCAGTGCGCGCTCGAGGCCGCGCGCCGTGCCGCACCGGCGTTTCCAGACGGCGTCTGGTTCTTCGATCTGGTCGACGTGCCACACGGGGATGCCTGGCTCGAGGCCTTCGCGGCGACGCTCACGGTCCGCTCGACCCTGGGGGACTCCCTGCTCGGCAAGGTATCCGCGGTACTGGAGTCGCGCCGGGCTTTGGTCGTTCTCGACAACTGCGACCGTATTTCGAGTCAAATCGGCGAGCGGGTCGTGCGGTTGCTGCGCGGCACGACCGACCTCAAGTTTCTCGCGACCTCGCAGGAGCCGCTCGGCTTCGCCGACGAGCGGCTCATTCGCATGCCGCCGCTGGCGTTGCCGCCCCTCGGAGAGGGCGAGACCGCCGACCTCGACGCAGTGGGTCGCTCCCCGGCGGTCCAGATGCTGGTCGCACGAATCCGTGCGGTCGCCCCGGACTTCGACCTCGCATCGGACAACGTGCGTGACGTCGCGGAGATCTGCCGCCGCTTGGACGGCATGCCGCTCGCGCTGGAGCTCGCCGCCACCCGGTTCGCATTGCTATCCGCGAAGCAGGTTCTCGAACGGCTCGATCAACGATTTCGCTTTCTCGGCAACGACGCCGCGGGCCGCGATCGGCGGCACCGCAGTCTTCTCAGCCTGCTCGAGTGGAGCTATACCTTGCTCTCGGCCGACGAGCAGAGACTGCTCGACCGATGCAGTCTGTTCGTACGCAGTTGGTCGAT
>JAJXZV010000291.1 GCA_021779875.1 Pseudomonadota bacterium | reverse complement strand
TCCGCGGTCTGCAGCTTGGGGTTGCGGAAGTGAACGCGCATGGCGGCTGGCTGGGCCGCAAGGTCGAACTGAAAGTCTACGACGACAAGAGCAGCCCGGGCGCGGCCGTGCGGCTCTATCAGCGGCTCATCACCCTCGACAAGGTGAACCTGCTGATCGGCCCCTATTCCAGCCTGGTCACCATCGCGGTGGCGCCGCTGATCAACAAGTATCACATGGCGACGCTGGAACCCGGCGCCTCCGTGCCCTCGATCTATGAGAAGGGCAACACCTGGAACCTGATGAACACCGCCGATTCCACGACCTATCTGCACCAGCTTCTGCCGCTGGCGAAGCAGCACGGGGCGAAGACGGTGGCGCTGCTCGGACTCGAGTCCGCCTATTCGCTCGCCTGCTATCACGCCCGCGTGGCGCAGGCGAAGGAACTCGGCTTCAAGGTGGTGTACAAGACCACCTACACGCTGCAGACCGACTTTTCCTCCATCGCGCTCGCGATCAAGAACGCCAAGCCCGACGTGGTTCTGGAATGCGGCTACTATCCGGACTCCGTGAACCTGGTGCGTTCGCTGCACCAGCAGGGCTTCGCGCCGCAATTCTTCGGCGAGACCGTGGGACCGGTGGAAGCGGCGTACGTGAAGGCGCTCGGCCCGCTCGCCAACCGCGTCTACGGCAACTCGGGCTGGTGGTTCAACTTCAAGACGCCGGGCAACAAGACGTTCATCGCCGACTACAAGAAGATGTTCCACGCGGCGCCCGACTATCACGCCGCGGCCGCCTACACCGCGACGGAGCTGCTCGGCGCGGCGGTGGAGGGAACGCACTCGCTCAACCAGGAAAAGATCCGCCAGTGGATCGTGACCCATAAGGTGCAGTCGATCCAGGGGCTGATCCAGGACAACCAGTACGGCCACACCGTCGGCGCGGTACAGGACATGGTGCAGATCCAGAACGACACGCTGAAGCTCGTGGCTCCAACCGCGCTCGCACAGGCCAAGCCGCAGATCCCTTACACCGGGAATTGATTGCTATTCGTAACGTCGATCCGGGACGGGCGCGGTGCAAGCCGCGCCCGTTGACATGAGGAAACGGGATGCTGGCGCTCCAGCTACTGGTCAACGGCGTCCTGCTCGGCGGGCTCTACGTGCTGGTCGCGCAGAGCCTCAACCTGATCTTCGGCGTGATGGGCGTGGTCAACCTCGCGCATGGCGCGGTGATCGCGCTCGCGGGGCTGTTCACGTACTGGTTCACCGCCCACACCGGCGCGAGCCCGCTGCTCGTGCTGCCGATCGCCGCCGTCGCCGGCGGGCTCATGGGCGCGCTCGGCCAGCGGCTGCTGGTGGAGCCGGTGATGCGCCACGGCGGCGCCCGCTCTGAACTCCTCAGCCTGCTGGTGACCTTCGGCCTCTCCTATGTCCTGATCGAGCTGGCGCTGCAGCTGTTCGGGGCGGACTTCGTCTCGGTTCCGGTCCTGCAATCGAGCTGGCAGCTCGGCTCGCTCGCCTTCGGCAAGGCGCTCGTCGTGGCTGGCGTCTTCGCGCTCGTGATGTCGGCGCTGCTCTATGCCTGGCTGAATCACAGCATGTCCGGCAAGACCCTTCTCGCTGCCTCGCAAAGCCCGACCGGAGCCATCAGCTGCGGCATCGATGTCGCGCTTGTGCGCATGACCGCGTTCGGCATCGGTGTCGGCCTTGCCGCCGCCGCGGGCGTGCTGGTGATCGTGATCCAGCCGGTGGCGCCGCAGACGGCCTCCGACCTCACGCTGCTCGCCTTCGTCATCATCGCGCTCGGCGGGCTTGGTGACTATCTCGGTGTCGCGGTCGCCGCGGTGCTGCTCGGCATCGCGCAATCGGTCGCCGGTTACTACCTGGGCGGCAACGCCGAATACATCCTGCCCTACGTGCTCCTGCTGGTCGTCATGGTGGCCCGACCGGGCCGGTTCCGGCGGATACGCTAGCGATGGATCAAAGCACCCAAGTCGCCGAACGCGCCACGAGCGCGTCCGTCCCCCCCGCGGCGGGCCGGAAACACCTGCTGGGGCCCCTGATCCTGCTCGCCGCGCTGGCCGCCATCCCCCTGCTCGGGGCGGGCTATACGCTCCAGCTCGCCACCGACACGCTGACCGCGATCGTGCTCGCCTATGGCTGGAACCTGATCAGCGGCTTCACCGGCTATCTCTCCTTCGGGCAGGTCTCGTTCTATGGCCTCGGTGCCTACACCACGGCGCTGCTCGTGATGCACGCGGGCGTGCCGTGGTACCTGGCGGTGCTGGCGAGCGGTCTGGTCGGCGCGCTCGCCGCCCTGATCCTCGGGCCGATCATGCTGCGCCTGCGCGGGATCCTGTTCGCGCTCGGCATGCTCGGCCTCGCCCGCATCCTCAGCGTTGTGTTCAACTCCTGGGGCTTCGCCGGCGCGTCGCTCGGCCTGTCCCTGCCGGCCGAACTGATGCCGGTGCAAATCTATTACGCGACCCTGCTGCTGGCGCTCGTTGCCTTCGCCATCAATGCATTTTTCGTCCATTCCGGCTTCGGGCTCGACGCGGTGAGCCTGAACGAGGACGAGGAAGCCGCCGCGGCGCTCGGCGTGCCGGCGACACGGGTGAAGGTGATCGCCTTCGTGCTCAGCGCCCTGCTGCCGGCGATGGCGGGCGGGCTGGTGGCGTGGAACCGGAGCTACATGGACCCGACCTCCGCGTTCAATCCCTCGCTTGACCTGCAGGTGGTGGTGTTCGTCCTGTTCGGCGGCATCGGCACGCTCTGGGGGCCGTTCCTCGGCACGCTGATCCTGACGCTGGCGGGCGAGCAGTTCGGGGTCTCGTTTCCCAATCTCCAGCTCGCGCTGTACGGCGTGGTGGTGGTCGCGACCGTGCTCGCTTTTCCGGGCGGGCT
This sequence comes from Pseudomonadota bacterium, assembly GCA_021779875.1. GTDB lineage: Bacteria > Pseudomonadota > Gammaproteobacteria > Steroidobacterales > Steroidobacteraceae > Bog-1198. The sequence goes on along the minus strand of JAJXZV010000291.1, from coordinate 98 downwards.
CACCGGCATCGCCAACCGCTTCGGCTGGCTGCGCCGGCCGATCGTGCGGGCGGCGCGCGGGCTGCCGCAGGCGGCCCCGCCCCCGGCCGCGGCGGCGC
>JAJXZV010000204.1 GCA_021779875.1 Pseudomonadota bacterium | reverse complement strand
GGCCGCGACGGCCGTGCATGGGGGATCGACCAAGACCGCGGCCGATGATCGCGCCGCCCCTCGGCCCGACCGGGCGCGACCGCGCCCGGCTCCAGATGATTGCCATGGCGGGCGTCGCGCTCGCCATTGTCGTGTTCAGCGTGATCGCGACGCAGGTCACGGCCGCGCACTTTGGCGACGATCCGGCCCTCGGCCCCCAATGGGGCGCCGGCCTCTATCCGCCCTTCCAATGGCTGGTGTGGAGTTTCCGGTTCTACAGCGCCGGCGCCGTGTTCTTCGGCTGGCTGTACATCGTGTTCATCGGCGTGGTGTGCGCGGCCACGCTGACCGCGGTTGTCGCGATCGCCATCAAGACCCGCAGCGCGCGGGCCTACGCCGACGTCCACGGCTCTGCGAAATTCCTCCGCACCGAGGGCGAGCTTCGCGCGTCGGGCGTGCTCCCTTCCAAGAAGGCCGAGAAGGTTGGCGGTCAGGCCGGTCCTTACCTCGCCGGCTGCGCCAACAAGAACGGCCGCATCCACTATATCCGGGCCGCCGGCAACGAGCATATCGGCGTGATCGCGCCGACCCGGACCGGCAAGGGCGTCGGGCCGGTCAACATGACCGCGCTGTCGCACCAAGCCGCCTTTATCGCCTTCGACCCGAAGGGCGAGATCTTCAACGTGAGCGCCGGCTATCGGCGCACGCTCGGCCCGGTGTGGCGCTGGAATCCACTCGGCCGCGAGAATGGCAGCCGCTTCAACTTCCTCGACACGGTGCGCCTCCACGACCTTTCGGCCGTGGGCGACGCCATGGATCTCGCCTCACTGCTGGTCGATCCGTCCTCGATCGGCGACTGGGACCACTGGAAGGGGACGGGGTTCGACTTCCTCGCCGGCCTGATCCTCCACGTCCTCCATGAACGGTGCGACCCGAACCGTCCCGAGCGTCGCGCATCGCTCGCCGACGTGGCCCGCGCGCTCGGCGATCCGGACCGCCCGAACACCGCGCTTTACGAGCAGATGGCCGCCAACAGGTGGGGCGAGTGCCGCGAGGACGGCGCCTGGGTCGACGGGGTGCGCAACGACAAGGTGGCGCAGGCCGGCCAGGCGATGTTGAACCGCGAGAACCGCGAGCGAAGCAGCGTGCATTCGACGGCCGCTAACTGCCTCAATCTCTACCAGGACCCGATCGTCGCGGCGAACACGTCCAACAGCGATTTCCGGATCGCCGACATCTTCGACGGCGCGCGCCCCGGATCACTCTACATCACCGTGAGCCCGTCCAAGGAGCTGAAGCTACAGCCGATGCTCCGCATGATGCTCGGCCTGATCCTGCGCACCTTGCAGGAGCCCGAGCTGCAATTCGTGAACGGGCAACCCATGATGCCGTGGCGGCATCGCACCTTGATGCTGCTGGACGAGTTCGCGTCCCTCGGCATGGTCAAGGAAGTCGAGCTCGCGCTGTCGCGCATCGCCGGCTATGGCGTGCAGCTCATGCTGGTGATCCAGGACAACAACCAGCTATTCAGCAGCTACACGCAATACCAGACCATCCTCGGCGGCCTGCAGACCAAGGCGGTGTTCGCGCCGAACGATCAGGCCAGCGCGGCCTGGCTGTCCGACTCGCTCGGCACCGCGACCGTCATCACCAAGGACATCACCGTCAGCGGCAATCGCTTCGGCGGCACGCTCAACCAGGTCAGTGAGACCTATCGCGAGCACTCCCGGCCGCTGATGACGCCGGACGAGTGCCGGCGCCTCCGGCCGCCGAAGAAGGACGCCGCCGGCAAGATCATCGAGGGCGGCGACGTCATCCTTCTGCGCACCGGCCTCAACCCGATCTTCGCCCGTCAGATACTGTATTTTCAGGATCCCTACTTCGCGCGGAAAGCCAGCATCCCGGTGCCGGCGGACCTGGGCCAGGCCCCCCGGCCCTCGGTCAGCACCCCGGCAGCGCCCGAGGTGGTGGCATGATCGGCCGCACCGCCGCCGGCCTCGGCGCCTTCCTGATCGCCGGCGCGGTCCTCGCCGGCGGGGACTACGCCCACACTGCCGGCTACCGCCTGAACACCACGCCGTCGCTGCCCATGGGGCTGTGGCGGCAAACCTCGACCGCGCCGGCGCGGCTCGTGCGCGGCGAGGTGGTGACGTTCTGCCCGCCGGCGTCGGCGCCCTTCGAACTCGGGCGCCGTCGCGGCTACATCGCGCCCGGCGGGTGTCCGAGCGGCCTTGAGCTCATGATGAAACCGATCGCGGCGCTGCCCGGCGACACCGTGACGGTCTCGGCGGCGGGAATCGCCGTGGACGGGACGTCGATCGCCAACTCGCGGCCCCTCTTCCACGACGACGAAGGCCGGCCGCTCCGCGCCATGGCGGCCGGCACCTACACGGTGCCCGCTGGCGAAATGTGGCTGGTCTCGAGCTTCAACCCCCGCAGCTACGACAGCCGGTATTTCGGGCCGGTGCCGATCGCCGCCATCCGCGCCCAGGTCCATCCCGTTCTCACGGATGACACCCCGTGATTCCGCTGCCGTTCATCGCCGCGTGCGCGCCGGCGAACGTCGCGCCGCAGACCATCGCTGCGATCATCAGGGTGGAGAGCGGCGGCGATCCCCTGGCGCTGCATATCAACGCAAGGGCCGCCGGCATCCTGATCCACCCGACCGGCCTCGCGAACGCGCTTGCGATCGTCAGGCACGCGACCTCCGGGGGGTCATCGGTCGATATCGGGCTGATGCAGGTCAACACCGCCAATGTCGGGAAGCTCGGCTACACGATCGCGCAGATGTTCGACCCCTGCACGAACATCAAGGCCGGCGCGACGGTCCTTTCGGCCGACTACGGCGGCGCCCTCGAGGTTGCGCCGGCAGGGCAAAAGGCTCTGCAAGCCGCACTCTCAGCCTACAACACCGGCAATTATCATTCCGGATTCATCAACGGCTACGTCGCGCACTACTACGGCGCCGCTGCCGCCACGGCCGGGGCGCCGCCCGATCCTCTCACGGCGGGCAC
>JAJXZV010000426.1 GCA_021779875.1 Pseudomonadota bacterium | reverse complement strand
GGCGGCGCCGCGCGGCTCCATTCCCAGCGTATCCCCACGGCCACGCACAGCAGGGCCGCGGCGCCGACGATCAGGCCGCCGCGGCGGGCCGCGCCGCGGCCCGCGGGCTGTGCGAGCCGCGTCCTGCGCCGCTGCGCGTACCGGTCGACCGCCGATGCCGCGCCCTGACGGGCGCGTTCCGCGGACACGGGCTTCGGCAGGAAGCGATGCACGGCCCCGGCGCCGATCAGCTTTGCGAGCTCGGCCTGCGCGCGCGGCTGGCCGGCGGCCACGATCACGAGCTCCGCGAACCGCCGCCGCAGGTCGCCGATATACGCCTCGGTGACGTGGTCCGCGGTCCCGAGTGCATCCACGTCGAGCAGCAGGATGCCCACCTCACCGGCGGTCAGCATCGCCTCCACCTGGCCGGGGGACGGGACGTGCCAGAGCCGGTGCGACTGCCCGGCACCTGCGCGCAACGCCTTGAGGAGGATCGGGTCGGCGGTGAGGACCACCAACTCGACGATGTCCTGCGCCCGGGTGTACCGCGGCGCGGCGGCGGGTGCGCGTACGGGCTCGGGGTTGCGCGGGGGTTCGGAGGCTAGCACCCGGATTGGCCTGGCATGGTGGTTGACGGAGACCTCGTGGATGGCGCAGCGCAGCAGCCCGGCCCCTCCCCGAGGTCGCTGGTGCCTTCGCCGCAAACGCGCTATACGATACGGCTTCTGCGGCCACCACCGCCCTTTGCTGCATCGTGTCAAGTCGTTTCCGTGACCAAATCCACAATCGCGGATCGGGGCATCGCGGGGGATCATTGAGCGAGTCCATCGGCATCACCTGCAAGCTGGCGATCGAGCAGAAGCCCGCGCTCGAGCGGCTCCTGTTCTTCAACGTGAACCAACATCGCGTCCGCTGCGGCATCGAGCAATCGATCGCGCGCTACGGCACCCCCGAGATCCACGAGCAGGACGGCGGACTGCGGGTCCGGGTCGGCGCCATCGAAGGCGTGCAAACCCTGTTCGCCATCTCGGCCACCGGCCGGCCCATGGGGGTGGCGGTGTTCATGCGCTCGGATCACGAGCGCTTCGTGGTGCTGCATCTGGGGGTCGAGCCGGTACCGGGCGAGGTCGTGGAGACCAACACCCGGGTGCTGCTCAAGCTGCTGCACGAGGTACGCCGCGCCGCGCGCCGCACGCGCGGCGTCGATCGCATCGAACTGGTCTACAAGGATCGCCCGCCGGTGCGGCTGCACGGCTGACCCGCGCACCGCGCCGGTGCGCAGAAACATCTGGACATCGACCCGAGGGACTTGCGATCCTCGGGTCGCGAGCGCGATTCCTTTCAAACTTGACCGAGGGATGTTCCATGATGAGTGTCGTTCGTCGTTGCACCCTGATCTTCGGCATCCTTGGCGTCGCCTGGGCATCGGCCGGCGCATTCGCCGAGGACGTCGTGCGCACGCCGCTGCCGGACGGCAACCCCTTCCCGATCTCCGCCGCGGTCACGGTCAAGGCCGGATTGGACACCATTTACGTGAGCGGTGCGCTGCCCTCCGTGGTCGACAAGGACGCGCCCAAGGGCAGCGTCGCGGCCTACGGCGACATGCAGACGCAGGCCGTGAGCGCGCTCAACAACATCAAGGCCACGCTCGCGCGGCTGGGACTCGGCATGGGCGACATCGTCAAGATGACGGTGTTCATGGTCGCGGACCCGACCAAGGACAACAAGCTGGACTTCGCCGGACTCATGGCCGGCTATACCCAGTTCTTCGGCACGGCGGAGCAGCCGAACAAGCCGGCCCGCAGCGCCATGCAGGTGGCGGCCTTGGTCGCCCCCGGCGCGCTGGTCGAGATCGAGGCGATCGCGGTGCGCCCGCGCGCCGCCGCCCGCAAGCATCACGTCGCCGGTCACTGAGCGCGCGAACTCCAGCAGGGGCATCCATCGGCGCCGCGCTGATCGGCCGCGGCGCCTCAGGGCGGCAGCGAGGCGGAGGTTTGGCCGAAGAGTATCTTCTTCTGCTCGTCGCTGAGGGTGGCGCTGGTCGAATACGCGGCGGCGCGCGCGTAGGCGCGCTGGGTCGCGGGACGCGCCTCGATGGCCTCGAACCAGCGTTTCAGGTGGGGGAAATCCTCCAGGCGCTGGCCCTGCGCCTCGTACGGCACGATCCAGGGGTACGCGGCCATGTCGGCGATGGAGTACGCTCCGGCGACGTACTCGTGCCGCGCGAGGCGCCGGTCGAGCACGCCGTAGAGACGATTGGTCTCCTTTACGTAACGGTCGATGGCGTAGGGGATCTTCTGCGCCGCATAACGGGAGAAATGGTGGTTCTGTCCGGCCATCGGGCCCAGGCCACCCACCTGCCAGAACAGCCACTCGGTCACCTGCGCGCGGCCGCGCACGTCAGCCGGCAGGAATCGCCCGCACTTCTCGGCGAGGTACAGCAGGATCGCGCCCGACTCGAACACCGGGATCGGTTCGCCGCCGTCGACCGGCGCGCGATCGACGATGGCCGGCATGCGATTGTTGGGCGCGATCGCGAGGAAATCAGGCGCGAACTGCTCGCCCGCGCCGATGTTCACCGGCAGGATGCGATAGGGCATGCCGGTCTCCTCGAGGAACAGGGTGACCTTGTGTCCGTTGGGCGTGGGCCAGTAGTACAGGTCGATCATCGGGGACTCTCCGGAGGCTCGGTGGCGACGCGATATTCGTGCAGCAGCGCGCGGCAGGCGTCCTCCTGCCGCGGCAGCGAGCGCATCCTCGCGATCAGTTCGCGGGCGCGCGCGTTCTTCGACCACGGCAGCAGCGGGTCCAGAAGCTCGTCGGTGCGCGCCACGCGCCACTCGAGCACCCGGCGCCGCTGGGCGGCCAGCTGTGCGCCGCGCGACTCGGGCGGCGACAGGCGGTGCTCGAGCGCGAATCCGGCCACCTGCGCGGCCACGGTGTCGCTGTGCTGCATCGTGTGTGCGAGGCGCCGGCAGAGCTCGCGCCGTTCGCCGGCCGAGCCCTCGCGGCAG
>JAJXZV010000314.1 GCA_021779875.1 Pseudomonadota bacterium | reverse complement strand
GAAGCCCGCCTGGGCGTACGGCGCGGCCGCGTTCTCGATCTGCCCGGGCGAGACGCGCTGGAAGCTGCCGTCCATGGCGATCACCGCGATCGGCCGGTCGAGCGCCCAGGTGAGCAGCCCCAGGGCACCGGCCACCGCGCCGAGCAGCGCGGCGCGCCGCCCGAGCCGCCGCCAGTCGGCGAGCCAGCCGGGCAGACGCCACTCGCGGGACTTGGGCGACGGCCGCTTCTTGAAGCGATTGCGCCTCATGAGCCGGTTCATCATCGCCTGCGCTCCCGCGCGAAGCTGGTCTCGAGCACGCGCCACACCAGCTCGTCGAAGTCCACGCCCGCGCGGCGCGCCGCCATCGGCACCAGGCTGTGGCCGGTCATGCCGGGCGTGGTGTTGATCTCGATGAAGTAGAAGCGCCCCGAGGCCGAGTCGCGCATGAAATCGACCCGCCCCCAGCCGAGGCAGTCGGTGACGCGGAAGGTCGCGAGCGCGGCCGCCTGCCGCTCGGCCTCCTCGGCCGCGCCGAGACCGCTCGGGCAGTGGTACTGCGTGTCGTCGCGGAAGTACTTCGCCTGGTAGTCGTAGAACTCGGTGGCCGGCTGGATGCGGATCGACGGCAGCGCCCGGTCCTTGAGCACGCCCACCGTGTATTCCTCGCCGGTGATGAACCGCTCGGCGAACACCAGGGGGTCGACCGCGCGCGCCTGGGCATAGGCCTCCGGCAGCTCCCCGGCGCTCTTGACCTTCGCGATGCCGACGCTCGATCCCTGGCTCGCCGGCTTGACCATCAGCGGCAGTCCGATGCGCGCGAGCGCGCCGGCGAGGTCCCCGGGGCCGCCGAGCACGGCGTATTCCGGCGCGAGCAGGCCGGCGCCGACCACGACGCGCTTGGTCTTGAGCTTGTCCATGGTGAGCGCCGAGGCGAGCACGCCGCTGCCGGTGTACGGCACGCCGAGCCACTCGAGGGCGCCCTGGATCAGGCCGTCCTCGCCCCCCGGCCCGTGCAGGGTGTTCCAGGCGCGATCGAACCGCCCGCTCACGAGCTCTGCGACGGGTTGCTCGCGCGGATCGAACCGGTGCGCATCGACGCCGCGGCGCACGAGCGCCGCCAGCACCGCGTTGCCGCTCAGCAGCGAGATCTCGCGCTCCGAGGAGTCGCCGCCCATCAGCACCGCGACCTTGCCGAAGTCCGCCGGCGCCTGCGCGCGGCGTGCCGGGTCGCCCGCGATCAGCCGGCTCATCGCGGCTCTCCGACGATGCGCACTTCGGTCTGCAGCCCGACGTGCTGCGTCTCGGCGACGGTGCGGCGCACGTGCTCGATCAGCGCCTCGATGTCGGCGGCGCTCGCGGCGCCGTGATTGATGATGAAGTTGGCGTGCTTCTCCGACACCGACGCGCCGCCGATGCGGTAGCCCTTGAGGCCGGCGCTCTCGATCAGCCGCGCCGCGTGGTCCCCCGCCGGGTTGACGAACACCGAGCCGCAGCTCCATTCGCCGATCGGCTGGCTCTGCTTGCGCCGCTCGAGCAGCTCGCGGATCGCCGCCTCGTTGACGCCCGGCTTGTGCTCGAACTCCAGGCGCGCCGCCACGAACCACTCCTCCCTCGGCGAGCGCACGCGCCGGTATCCGATCTCGAAGTCCGCCGGCCCGCGCAGGTGCCGCTCGCCGCGGCGGTCGAGCACTTCGACCTCGACCACGTGGCGCCAGGTCTCCTCGCCCCAGGCGCCGGCGTTCATCGCGAGCGCGCCGCCGAGCGTGCCCGGGATCCCGGCGAAGAATTCGGCCGGCCCCAACCCCCACTTGACGCACTGGCGCGCGATGCGCGCGCAGGGCACGCCGGCCTCCGCGTGGATGCGCGTGGCGCTCAGCCGGTCGAGGGTGCCGAGCGAGCCGTGCGTCGAGATCACCACGCCGCGCACGCCGCCGTCGCGCACCAGCAGGTTGCTGCCGAGGCCGACCCACAGGATCGGCAGGCCGGGCGGCAGCTGCCGCAGGAACGCCGCCAGGTCGCCGGCGTCGCGCGGCGTGAAGAACAGGTCCGCCGGGCCGCCGGCGTGCCACGAGGTGTGGCGCGACATGGGCACGTTGCGCAGCACGCGCCGGTCGAACTCCGCGGTCATTCCGGGAAGGTGGGCCATGGCGTTCATGCCCGGCCCGCGGCGGCCAGCCGCGCCTTCAGTTCGTGCGCCGCGGCGCCGATGTTGCCGGCGCCCATGGTGAGCACGACGTCGCCGTCGCGCAGCACGCCGCGCAGCGCCTCGGCGAGCTCGTCCACGCGTTCGACGAACACCGGCTCGATCACGCCCCGGCTGCGCACGGCGCGGCAGATGGCGCGCCCGTCGGCGCCGGGGATCGGCGTCTCGCCCGCCGCGTAGACCTCGGTCACCAGCAGCACGTCGCTTTCGCCGAGCGCACGGCCGAAGTCGTCGAGCAGGTCCCTCGTGCGCGTGTAGCGATGCGGCTGGAAGGCGAGCACCAGGCGGCGCCCCGGCCAGCCCTGGCGCACCGCCTCGAGCGTCGCCGACACCTCCGTGGGGTGGTGCCCGTAATCGTCGACCAGCAGCGCCCGGCCGCCGTCCCAGGCGATCTCGCCGAGCGGCTGCAGGCGCCGATCGATGCCCTGGAAGCCGGCCAGCGCCTTCTGGATGGCCGAATCGGCGACGCCGAGCTCGGTGGCCACCGCCACGGCGGCCAGCGAGTTCTGCACGTTGTGCCGCCCCGGCAGGTTCACCGCGAGGTCGAGCGGCGGCAGCCCGGGACGCAGCGCCCGGTAGAGCGAGCGCATGCCCTCGGGCCGCACGTCCACCGCGCGCACGTCGGCGGACTCCGCGAAGCCGTAGGTGACGATCGGCCTGCCGACCTCCCCGAGGATGGTGCGCACGTTCTCGTCGTCCGCGCACAGCACCGCGAGGCCGTAGAAGGGCAGGTTGTGCAGGAAGTCGACGAAGCTCTGCCGGAGCCGCGCGAAGTCGCCCTCGTGGGTCCCCAGGTGGTCGTTGTCGATGTTCGTGA
>JAJXZV010000161.1 GCA_021779875.1 Pseudomonadota bacterium | reverse complement strand
CGACTCCGGCACATGCGCAAAGCGTCCAGCCGAACAATCCTGGGCTTGCGGTCGTCTACATGCTGCTTGCCGCCGCGATGCTGCCGGGCCTACGAAGACACGGACCTGGGCCTGCAGGCCATTCGCGCCGCAGGGATGGAGGCGGTGGATGTGAGGCAATTGCTGGCCGCCAATGGGGCATGATCGGCTTCCCGCCAGGCAGTGCGCGCGGCAAGGCCCGCCCGCCTGACTTCTCCGCCCGCTTGACCGAACGCCCTGGAACCGGGGCTGTCCGGCTGGCGGCAGGACGCAACGGCTCCGCCGGACAGGAGGTCCGCCCCGGCCAGGGATGGCCGGGGTGCGCTGGCCTCGATGACGGAATGGCTTGCGTAGGGTGCGGCTCCGGTAGCTTTCGCTGCCGAGCCCCTGGGGGCGCCGATTGCTCGGCACCGGGGCCGCACGGGCCCCGACGCAAGGTATTGCGATGGTGCACGCCTCCGGGGCCAGGGATGGCCCTCCGGGGTCACTGCGCGCGTTTGCCCCTTGTATACATTATGCGCAGTTTGGCCGCCACCATGGATCTCCCGGCTTCTTCACGTATTGCTCGAAGACATACGACCAAGGAACGAGCGGGACGAAGATGACGATCATCCCGACGGTGACTGTGGTTGCCGCGAGATCCTTACTCCATTCCCCGCGTAGCCAGTGCGGCAGCGCCACACTGAGCAGCCAGGAGAGTTTCCAGGTCAACTCCCAGAACAGCACTGGCAGCATTTTCAATGGGTATCGCAGGCCCAAGATCGACAGCGCGGAAAGAGCGAACAGCATGCAAATCACGGTGCCGGAATCCGATTCCATCGAATAGACCTGGTAGATCATCTTCGACCATACGCGCATTTCCATTCCAATCCCGATCACCAGGACAAGATAGAACACGCGCAGGAGATTGAGCCGCAAGGTGGACAGGGTATTCATAGCTTGCCGCCTTTCATGGGAAGTTGCCGTGTTGGCTTCAGGAGAAAGCTCGAGCGTGCCATGTTCGCCCTCCTGGGCTACCTTCCGCCGGCCGCCTTGACCTCCGGATGCAGCAGGATCGCGAGCGCGAGCGCCGGCAGCACCACGAAACTGCGCGCCTCCAGGTAGTTATAAGCGAGCGCCGCGACCGCGCAGCCCGAGGCGAAGGCGAGCACGCCTTGGAGCATGCGCCGGATGCGCTTGCGCGCCACGGCCGCCTGCTCCGCGGGCACGCCGTGGAGCAGATCCGCCGCGTCGATCATGATCTGGGTGGTCGTGCCGGTCATGATGGTGGTCGGCGGCATGTGCGCGAGATGCACCCGCTGGACGGCATTCTGGATGGCCATGGCGGCCACCAGGATCATGCCTTCGGCGAAGGCCGGGGCACCGTCGCCGTCCGCAAACGGGCCGAGCATCCAGGCCACGACGGCCGCCATGACCAGCAGCGTGCATTCGATCAGCAGCATGCCGCGCAGCACGGGAACGCCCCGTTGCACGAACCGATGCCTAAGGAGCCGCACGGCGAACACCACCGCACAGAACATGGGCAGCGCCATGAGCTTGGTGACGCCGCCTTCGGTGCCCTGGACCAGCGAGGCGCCGAGGGTCACGAAATTCCCGGTCACGTGCGCCGTGAACAGCCCGTGCAGGGCCAGGAAGCCGGCCGCATCGGCGTACCCCGCGGTGAAGCTCAACACCGCGGCCAGGGTGTAGCGCATGGCGCCCGCGCTCAGACCCCGGCCACGAATCGCAGGTCGCGCACCGCGCCGTCGTCCAGGGCGGCGAGCGCCGCCTGATAGGCCGGTCCGTCGTGCACCGCACGGGCCTGCTCCATCGACTCGAACTCGATGAGCACGGTGCGCTCGAGCTGCCCGGCCTCGAAGGCGTGCGCCGCCGGCGCGCGCGCGAGGAACCGACCGCCGCCGGCCTCGATGGCCGGACCCGCGAGCTTCGCGTAGGCCGCGAGCTTGTGCGGATCCGCGATCTTTCGATAGAAACAAATCCAATAGGCCTTCGCCATCGTTGCCCCCGGGGTCGATTCCGATCATGGTTCGTCGTGGAAATCGCATGATAGCCCGTCGGGCGGCTACGTGGTTTCCGTGATTGCACGTCGGCGCGCCGGTACTAGGATGCCGGGTGGACGGGCGGCGTTACGTGCCGGCCAATGACAACACGCAGAGGTATCCCATGCAAACCACGGTTTCTCGAAGAGCGCTGCTGAACGGTGCGCTCGTGGCGGCCGCCGCCCTCCCCCTCATGAAGCTCGGCACGTCGACGGCCGAGGCGGCAGCCCTCGTGCCGCTCGATCCGAACGACCCATCGGCCAAGGCGCTCGGCTACGCCGCGGATTCCGCGAAGGTCGACGGCGCAGCGAACCCCACCCACAAGGCGGAGCAGGTCTGTTCGACCTGCGCCCAGTACCTGGGCAAGGCGGACGATGCGCAGGCCGGCTGCAATCTGTTCCCGGGAAAGAGCGTTGCCGCCAAGGGCTGGTGCAAGGTCTGGGCCAAGAAGCCCGGCACCTGATTCCGAGGACCGGTCGGGGGCGTGCCGGCCGTCAGGCGGTGCGCCCCCCTGCCCGATTCGCCTCCACCACGGTGATGGCGATCATGTTCACGATGCGGCGAACCGTCGCCGCCGCGGTGAGAATGTGGGCCGGGGCCGCGCAGCCGAGCAGCAGCGGTCCGATGGTCACGTTCTGTCCCGCCGCCGACTTCAGCAGATTGTAGGCGATGTTCGCGCTGTCCAGATTCGGGCAGACCAGCAAGTTTGCGCTTCCGGACAGGGTGCTGTCGCTCAGCGTGGCCCGTCGCATCGACTCGTCGAGCGCGCAATCGCCGTGCATCTCGCCGTCGACCTCAAGATCGGGCTGCTGGTGGCGCAGCAGCTCGAGCGTGGCTCGCATCTTGAGCGCCGATGGCGCGTCGCTCGAGCCGAAGTTCGAGTGCGACAGCAGCGCGACCTTGGGCACGAGCCCGAAGTCGTGCAGCTGATCCGCGGCGAGCCGCACGATCTCGGCGAGCTGTTCGGCGGTCGGATCCAGATTGACGTGCGTGTCGACGATGAACACCTGCCGGCCCGGCAGGATCAGGCCGCTCATCGCGCCGTAGACGTTCACCCCCGGCTGCCGGCCGATCACCTGATCGATGTAATGCAGGTGGCGCGCGGTGGTGCTGATGGTGCCGCAGATCAGGCCGTCGGCCTCGCCCTTGCGCAGCAGCATCGAGGCGATCAACGTGGTTCGCCGGCGCATCTCGAGCTTCGCGTACTGGGCCGTCACGCCGCGGCGTTGGGTCAGTGCATGGTAGGACTGCCAGTATTCGCGAAAGCGCACGTCCTGCTCGGGGTTGACCACGGTGAAATGCTCGCCCTCGCGGATGCGCAGCCCGTGGCGCTTGATGCCGCGCTCGATCACCGCCGGGCGGCCGACCAGGATCGGCGTGCCGAGCCGCTCGTCGACCGCGATCTGCACGGCGCGCAGCACGCGCTCGTCCTCGCCCTCGGCGAACACGATGCGGCTGCGTTCCGGGGTCGCGTAGCGCGCGGCGGTGAAGATCGGCTGCATCAGCGTGCCGCTGTGGTACACGAACTGTTCCAGGCGCTGCACGTAGGCGCCCAGATCGGCGATCGGCCGGGTGGCGACCCCGGACTCCATCGCCGCCCGGGCCACCGCCGGGGCGATCTTCACGATCAGCCGCGGGTCGAAGGGCTTGGGGATCAGGTACTCCGGCCCGAAACTGAGGTCGCCCACGCCCCCGTAGGCCGCCGTGACGACTTCGCTCTGCTCCTGGCGCGCCAGATCCGCGATGGCGTGCACGGTGGCGATCTCCATGGCGCGGGTGATGGTCGAGGCGCCCACGTCCAGGGCGCCGCGGAAGATGAACGGGAAGCACAGGACGTTGTTCACCTGATTGGGGTAGTCGCTGCGGCCGGTCGCGATCACCGCGTCCGTGCGCACCGCCCGCACCTCGGACGGCAGGATCTCGGGCGTGGGATTGGCGAGCGCGAGGATCAGCGGCCGGTCGGCCATCCGCGCCACCATGTCCGGCTTGAGCACGCCGCCCGCGGACAGCCCCAGGAACACGTCGGCTCCGCCGATCACGTCGGCGAGCACGCGCGCCTCGGTGGGCTGCGCGAAGCGTGCCTTCTCCGGGTCCATCAATTCACGCCGGCCCTCGTACACGACCCCCGCGAGATCGCTCAGCCAGATGTTGCCGCGATTCAGTCCCAGATCGAGCAGCAGGTCCACGCAGGCGAGCGCCGCCGCCCCGGCGCCGCTCACCACGAGCTTGATGTCGCCGATGGTCTTGCCGACCACCTTCAGGCCGTTCAGGATCGCCGCCGCCACGATGATCGCGGTGCCATGCTGGTCGTCGTGGAACACCGGGATGCGCATGCGCTTGCGCAGCTCCCGCTCGACGATGAAGCACTCGGGCGCCTTGATGTCCTCGAGGTTGATCGCGCCGAAGGTCGGCTCGAGCGCCGCGATGACCTCCACGAGCTTCTGCGGGTCCCGCTGCTCGATCTCGATGTCGTACACGTCGATGCCGGCGAACTTCTTGAACAGCACCGCCTTGCCCTCCATCACGGGCTTGGCGCCGAGCGGGCCGATGGCCCCGAGCCCGAGGACGGCGGTGCCGTTGGTGATCACCCCGACCAGGTTGCCGCGGGCCGTGAATCGGTAGACGTTGAGCGGATCATCCACGATCGCGTTGCACGCCGCGGCCACCCCGGGGGAGTAGGCAAGCGCCAGATCGCTCTGGTTCGAGAGCTGCTTGGTGGGCGCGACCGACACCTTTCCGGGGGTCGGGAACTCGTGGTAATCCAGGGCCGCCTGGGTGCGGTCCTGCTTGATGTCTGGGGCGTTCATGGTCGGTTCATCCTCGTCGTGTCTCGCCGCCGATGCGGGTGGCGTTCGGGTACATCTTCAGCGGCGGCACTTCGCCGCGCAGCAGCTTCTGCTGGATGTCCACCCAGTACTCCACCGTCATCAGATCCGCGTTCACCTCGCGAAAGCAGCGGCGCGCATGGTCGTTGTTGAAGCTCATGCCGTATTCGAGCTCCTCGGGCAGGAAGATTACGCCGGTCTCGAAGAACCAGCTCGGAATATCCTCCTCGCCAGGCTCCCGGTCCGTGTTGGTGCGAATCTTCACGTCCGTGAGCTTCTCGACGGCGTCGTAGTCGAACAAGAACACCCGCCCGTAGCGGCCCACGCCGTAGTTCCGGCAGTCGAGATCCTTGTTGAAGATGTTCGTGGCGGCATTGTTGCGGATGCAGTGGCCGAGGCTGAAGATCACCGCGCGGATCTCCCCGTCGCTGGCGCTCTCCAGGTACACCGGCAAAGGCGTGATTTTCAACTGCACGATGAGCGAGCGCAAGAAGACCCCGTCCTGGTCGACCAGTACGCTGCTGCTCGCCTCCCGCCAGATCTCGTCGAGCAGGATCGGGTCGAACATCTCCTGGTCCAGCCCGAGATTGAAATACATGACGTTGTCGAGCATGCTGCCCGCCCGGTTGATCTCGTGCACCGTGCGGTATTTCTCGAGCACCGCGGCGACGCCCGGGAATTCCCCCCACTTGTATGCCGCGGTGGGCTTGTCACGGATCACCTTCAAGTGATAGGAACAGCCCTCGAAGGTGAAGCCGAGCGCGACGGTGCCGGCGGCGCCCGGCGAGCGGCGCAGGCGAGCGCCGGCGCGCACCTGCGCGGCGATCTCGTTGAGTATGACCACCTTGCCGATGTGGTTGTAGCCGATGGTCGAGTAGTGATGCCCGAGCGGGCGCAGCGGCATGAGGCTGTAGAGGAACACGCAGACCTGGTAGTAAAGGCGCGTGGTCACGTGGAAGTTCGCGAGCGTCGAGCTGAACAGGTCGTGGATGTCCGACACCCGGCACAACACCGCGTCGGCGTGGATGCCCGCGGGGCCGTTGAGCAGCGCCACTACGAACGGGACGATGCTCTCGTCCGAACGCACCCAGCGGCCGACCACGAAGGCGGTCCGGTCGCGGAAGAACCCCGCCTCGATCACGTCGAGTGCGACCGGCGGCGGTGCCGTCGGATCCGCGAACAGCCGGCGGTCGAGGCGCGCGCGGATGCGCTCGGCATCGCCGCGAAGATCGCGAAAGGCGATCGAGAATTCGGGGACCTGAAGGGCTTCCTCGAGAACATCGAGATCGATGCGCCCGCGCACCGGAATGCGCCGATGCGCCGAGGCCATGGAGAATTTGCGCAGACGGCTCGGCGGGGGGAAGGAATAGGCGACCGGGCGCCAGCTCTCCCTGGCGATGATGCGCCGCAGGGAATGGGCGAAGCTGAACACGATGTCCGCCTCGTAGCGGTCCACGATCATGGCCACGAGCAGCCGCTCCACGGCTTCCCACAGGGCGATGTCGTCGGACAGCGTCGGCAGGCTCGCGCGAATGCGCGGTCCGTGCTCGGCGACGTACAGGCTGTACAAGCCGAGCCGCTCCTCGCTGATGCGGATGGAGGCGTGCGGGTCCATCAATTCGAAGGCGAGCTTCGCGCGGTACGGGTACTCGCACAGGCGGCGGTAGAAGTCGTCGAAGATCGTGAGGATGAGCTGCGTGATCGCGGTCACGCAGTCCTGCCGGTCCGTGCAGGCGGCGAGGCGCGCGTAGGCGTGCTCGCTCGCCGGGTCGGAGGCCAGGCTCACGGCGGTCACCCGCTGTTGCGCAGCGCCGTGGCGATGGCGTTGATGGACAGCTGGATGCCCTCGCGGACGCGCGGATCGTGCTCGCCGGCGCGATGGCGCTTGAGCAACTCCACCTGCAGCAGGTTCAGCGGCTCGATGTAGGGTAGGCGCAGCCGGATCGACGCCTCGAGCGCCGGATGCTTCTCGAGCAGCCGGCACTGCCCCGTGACCTCGAGCAGCGCCTCGTGCGTCATCAGCCACGTGGTGCGGATGCGGCCGAACAGCGACTCGCCGAGGGCCGGGTCGGACACCAGCGAGGCGTAGCGCGCGGCGATGCCCATGTCGGATTTCGACAGCACCATCTCGAGATTATCGAGCGTGGCGCGGAAGAACGGCCAGGCCTCGAGCATCTCGCGCAGCAGCCCGGTGTCGGCGGCCTTGAGCGCCTGCCCGACCCCGTACCAGCCTGGCAGCATCACGCGCGCCTGGGACCAGCTGAATACCCAGGGGATGGCGCGCAGATCCTCGATGCGCTGGGAATTCGAGCGGGAGGCCGGCCGGGAGCCGATCTTCAGCTCCGAGATCTCCGTGAGCGGGGTCATCTGGCGGAAGAACGTGGTGAAGCCCGCGGTTTCGTAGACCAGTGAGCGGTACTCCCGGAACGCGCGCTCCGATAGGGCATCCATGACGGCCGCGAAGCGCTCGCGATCGGCGTTCGACGTCGGCGGCGGCTCGAGCGAGGCGAGCACGGTCGCGGCCGTGATCGACTCGAGGTGGCGCGCCGCGCTCTCACGTGTGCCGTACTTCGCCGCGATGCTCTCGCCCTGCTCCGTGATGCGGATCCGTCCCTTGACCGTGCCGTAGGGCTGCGCCTGGATGGCCGCGAACGAGGACCCGCCGCCGCGCCCGACCGCGCCGCCGCGGCCGTGGAAGACCTGCATGCGCGTACCCAGGCCGTCGAAGACGGCGGCGAGGGAGCGGGTCGCCTGGTGCAGGCTCCACACCGAGGTGAGGTAACCGCCGTCCTTGTTCGAGTCGGAATACCCGACCATCACCTCCTGGAAGCCGCGGGCCGCGTTCGCGGCGGCGGTCTCGGGCAGCTCGAGCCAGGTGCGCATGATGGCCGACGCGCGCTCGAGGTCGGCGATGGTCTCGAACAGCGGCACCGCCTGGATCGCGGCGCGCGCGGTGCCGTGGCCCCGGTACAGCCCGGCCTCCTTCAGCAGCACGTTCACCTCGAGCAGATCCGACACGCTCTCGCACTTAGACACGATGTAGGTGGTCACGCAGGCCGGCCCGTAGCGCTCGTGCGCGGCCGCGGCGGCGCGGACGATCTCGAGTTCCGAACGGGTCTCGGCCGTGTAGTTCGCGAAGGGGCTCGCGAGCAGCCGTTCGGTCCCGAGTTCCCGGCGCAGCAGCGCGACCCGCGCACCCTCGTCGAGCGACGGATAGTCGGCGGTCACGCCCGCGACCGCGAGCAGCTCCGCGACCACGCGCGCATGCACGTCGGCGTTCTGGCGCAGATCGAGCGTCGCCAGGTGGAAGCCGAAAGCCTCCACCGCCCGGCTGAGCCGCGCCAGGGCGCCGCCGGCGTGATGCCCCATCTTGCTCTCCGATTCGAGCGAGCGCTCCAGGATCATGAGATCCGCCCGGAAGGCCTGCGCGTCCGGATAGGGGTCCGCCGCCACCAGGGGCGGCCGGGGCGCGACGCGCCCGCTCACCTGCTGGTACGTCGCGGCCAGGCGGGCGTAGATGCCGGTGATGGCGCGCCGGTAGGGCTCGTCCGCCCGGCCGGCGTTCAGATCGCCGCTGCGGTCGGCGAGGTCGCGCACCGCGCTCGACACCGCGGCGAGCTCGTTCGAGACGGACAGTTCGGCGCCGATCGCGTTCAACTGGTCGAGGTAGGCCACCAGCACGGCCTGGGAGGCGCGTCCGAGCGCGAGCCGCAGGGAATCCGCGGTGACGTGCGGATTGCCGTCGCGGTCGCCCCCGATCCAGCTGCCGAGCCTCAGGAAGGCGCCGGTGCGGCGTCCGAGCCGGCGTTCCCAGCGGGCGTACAGGGTCGGCAGCACGGGCAGGAATACGTCGCGCAGGTAGGTGAGCGCGATGTCGACTTCGTCCGCCACGTACAGGCGCTCGCGCCGCAGGGCGCGCGTCTGCCACAACAGCGCGATCTGTGCGACGATCGCCTCCTCGAGCAGCTCGCCGTCGGGGGTTTCGCGCGCACCGGTGTCACGCTGCCGCATGAGGGCGGCGATGCGATTGCGGTGGTCGATCATGCTCTTGCGCATGACCTCCGTCGGGTGAGCGGTGATCACCGGGGCGATCAGCGCGTTCTCGAGCAGGTCGACGATGCGCTGCGTGCCGATGCCCTGCGCATGCAGCCGATCGAGCACGGCGGCGAACGAACCCTCCTCCTCGGCACCGGTGTCCTGGCGGTCCTCGGCGAGATTGGCGAGCATCGAGAACAGCATGAAGCTGCGCACGAAGGCCACCGTCTCGTCGAGCGTCAGGCTGTCGAGACCGACGTCGAGGCCGCGCGGATTGGCCAGGCCCCGGTACCGATCCACCGAGGCGGCGCGAATCGCCTCGATGCGCTGGAACAGGGCGTGCCCGCCGTAGGTGCGGATCACATCGCCGAGCAGCTTGCCCAGGAACCGCACGTCCGCGTTCTGGGAGACGGGGGGCGGTGTCGCCAGCGTCATGCGGGTGTCTCGTGCTTGCGCGCCCAAAGGGGGGCCACCGCGTACCATAACGTGTCCGCCGGGACGAACACAATGCGCCGGCGATCCGCCGGCGGCGCCTGAATTTATTTTGCGGTCCGGGTATCGGCGGTCTCGATCCTGCAATACACTCCCCAGGCGGTCGCGCGGGGAGTGGCTGTGCCGCGCGATCTCGCGACGATATAAACAAGCGAGACGATCCCCAGGGGGAAAGCGGACATGTTCCATCAAGCGCTCACGCCGGTGGCCGGCAATCTGCCTCTGTCCTTCCTGGTCGCGGTGCTGCCGATCGCGACCGTGCTGATCATGCTCGGCGTGCTGCGCCGCCCGGCCTGGCAATCCTCGCTCGGCGGCCTCGGCGTCGGATTCGTGATCGCCGTCCTGGTCTGGGGTCTGCCCGCCGGCATCGCGCTCGACAGCGTGGCGGCCGGCGCGGTGTTCGCGGCCTGGCCCGTGATGTGGATCGTGTTCAATGCGCTGGTGCTGTACAACGTCGCCGTGCTCTCCGGCCGTTTCGACGCCTTCCGCACCTGGATCTTCGAGCACCTGCCGAACGACCGGCGCGTCGTGCTGGTGGTCGTCGGCTTCTGCTTCGGCTGCCTCCTGGAGGGCATCTCCGGCTTCGGCACGCCCGTGGCGATCACCACCGCGCTGTTGGTGCTGGTGGGCTTTCCGCCGCTCGAGGCGCTCACGTTCACGCTGATCTTCAACACCGCCCCGGTGGCCTTCGGCGCCCTCGGCACGCCGGTCACGGTGCTCGGCCAGGTCACGGGCCTCTCGCCGGTGACCCTTGGCGCCATGATCGGCCGGCAGCTGCCGTTCATCGCCCTGCTGCTGCCCTTCTACGTCATGGGTCTGTACGGCGGCGCGCGCTCGGTGCGCGCGCTGTGGCCGATGCTGCTGGTGGCCGGGGCGAGCTTCGCGCTGGCGCAGTTCGTCTCCTCGAATTACATCGACTACGCCCTGACCGACGTGCTCTCCTCCATGGCCGGCCTGATCGTCACGGTGCTGTTCCTGAAGGTCTGGTCGCCGAAGGCGGATCCGGAGTTCGTCATGCGGGCGGGCGCGGCGCGGGGCGACGTGCCGGTGGCGGCGGCCACGCGGGAGGTGCCCGGCTGGCAGGGCTGGATCCCGTGGATCATCGTCTCGGCGGTGGTGATCGCCTGGACCCATTACAAGATTCCGGCCATCGGTCAGAGGGTGATTCCCTGGCCGGGGCTGCACAATCAGGTGTTCATCACCCTGTACAACAAGGCCTACGCCGCCAATTACGTCTTCCAGCCGCTGGCGAGCGGCACCGGCATCCTGGTCGCGACGCTCATCACCTGCGCGGCGCTCGGCATCGGTCCCGGAAAGTTCTTCGAGGCCGTGCGTCTCACGTGGGTCCAGAGCCGGATCGCCATCCTGACGGTGATGCTCATCGTCGGCCTCGCCTATCTCATGAATTATTCCGGCATGAACTACACGCTGGGCCTGGGAGTCGCCTCGGTGGGAATCTTCTTCCCGCTGGTGTCGGCGTTCCTCGGCTGGGTGGCGGTGTTCCTGTCCGGCAGCGACACCTCGGGCAACGCCCTGTTCGGCAACCTGCAGGTGGTGGCGGCCAATCAGCTCGGCCTCAGCCCGGTGCTGATGGCGGCGACCAATTCCTCGGGCGGCGTCATGGGCAAGATGATCTCGCCGCAGAACATCGCCACGGGCGTGTCCGTGACCAGCTTCAAGGGTCAGGAGGGTTTGGTGCTCGCCCGCACGTTCAAGCACAGCATCGTGCTCACATTGATCCTCGGTGCGCTGGTGGTGGCGCAGCAATATTTCATGCCGTGGATGATCCCGAAGTGATCCGAACCGCGCGGCGCGCGGCTCAGTCGAGGGCGTCGCGGATCTTGCGGGCCAGATCCGCACGCTGATACGGCTTTTCGAGCAGCAGGATGCCGGGTTCGAGCCGGCCCCGATACACGATCGTGTCCTCCGCGTACCCGGAGGTGTACAGCACCTTGAGGCCCGGCCGCAGGCCGAGCGCGAAGTCCGCGAGCTGCCGGCCGCTGATGCCGCCCGGCATCACCACGTCGGTGAACAGCAGGTCGATGGGGACCCCGCTCTGGAGCGTGTCGATCGCCTCGCGCCCGTTGCGCGCCTCGAGCACGCGGTAGCCGAGGTTCACCAGCTGATCGTACGCATAACGGCGCACCAAATCGTCGTCCTCGACCAGCAACAGGGTCTCGGTGCCGCCGACGAGGTCCGCCGCCGTGGCGCGCGCCGCCGCGGCCGGCTCATCGCCCGCGGCGCGGGGCAGGTACATGTGCACCGCCGTGCCGGCGCCCAGCTCGGATTCGACCTGGACGTAACCGCCCGATTGGCGCACGAATCCATACACCATCGCGAGTCCGAGGCCGGTGCCCTTGCCGGTGGGCTTGGTGGTGAAGAACGGCTCGAACACCCGGGACAGGTGCTCCGCCGGGATCCCGA
>JAJXZV010000419.1 GCA_021779875.1 Pseudomonadota bacterium | reverse complement strand
TCGGCAACTACCGGCAGGCGATCAACGCGGTGCGGGACTCCGGCTATCAGGGCATGATCTTCGACCGCGACCGCGTGGCGGCAACGGTCTAGCGTCGGCGCGCGATGGCGGCCGGCGCCGCCATCGCCTCTCGCAAGCGGGACATCGGGGGTGGCCGCCATGCAACTCAACCTCAAGACCTTCTTCGAACGGGCCGAATTGTATTTTCCCGACAACCCGATCGCCTCGCGGCGGGCGGACGGCAGCCTGTTCCGATACCGTTACGGGGATTACTGCCGGCGCACGCGGCAGCTCGCGAGCGCCCTCACCGGGTTGGGCATCGGTCCCGGCGACAGGGTGGCGACGCTGGGGTGGAACACCCACCGCCATCTCGAGCTCTATTTCGCGGTCCCCTGCCTCGGCGCGGTCCTGCACACGGTCAACATCCGGCTGTCCGACGAGCACGTCGCCTACATCGTCAACCACGCCCAGGACGTCGCGCTGTTCGTCGATCCGGACCTGCTGCCGGTAGTCGAGCGGCTGGGGCCGTCGCTGACGAGCCTGCGCCACGTCGTCGTGCTGGACGACCGCGCCCCGGAGGACCGCGGCCAGGACGGCCCGCTGCCGGGACTGCGCGCCTACGAGGCGCTGATCGCGGCGGGCGACCCGCGCTTCGCGTTCCCGGAACTCGATGAGAATGAGCCGTGCGGCATGTGCTTCACCTCCGCCACGACCGGCGATCCGAAGGGCGTGGTCTATACGCAGCGCGGCCTCTACCTGCACACGCTCGCGCTCTGCCTGCGCGACGCCCTCGGGATCGGCGAGCACGACACGGTGCTGCCGGTCGTGCCGATGTTCCACGCCAATTCCTGGGGCCTGCCGTTCGCGGCGGTGGCGACGGGCGCGAGCCTCGTGCTGCCGGGGCCGCATCCGAACGCGGCGGACATCCTCGGCCTGATCGCCGACGAGGGCGTCACCCTGGCCGCCGCCGCGGTCACGATCGGCGTCGAGCTGTACGCGCAGCTCAAGCGGACGCCGCGCGACATCGGCCGGCTGCGCGGCCTGATGCTCGGCGGCTCGGCCACGCCGGAGGCGCTGATGCGGCGCTTCCTCGACGAGTTCGGCGTGCCGGTCCTCACCGCCTGGGGAGCGACGGAGGCGGCGCCGCTCGCGACCGTCACGCATGTCCGGCGCGCGGCGCTCGCCGACGGTCCCGACGCGGCGATCCGGGCGCGGGTGCGCCAGGGCATTCCCGTGCCGGGCGTGGAGATCAAGGTGCTGGACGAGGCCGGCCGGCCGGTGCCGCGCGACGACGCGCATGTCGGCGAGGTCCATGCCCGCGGCCCGTGGATCGCCACGGAATACTATCAGGACGCGCGCAGCAGTGACGGCTTCGCCGATGGCTGGTGGCGCAGCGGCGACATCGCGACGGTCGGGGAGGACGGCTCGATCCGGCTGATCGACCGCGCCAAGGACCTCGTCAAGTCGGGCGGCGAATGGATCTCCTCGGTCGAGCTGGAAAACGAGCTCGCGGCCTGTCCCGGCGTGCGCGAGGCCGCAGTGGTGGCGATGCCGGACCCGCGCTGGCAGGAGCGGCCCATCGCCTTCGTCGTGCCGGCGCGGGAGGACGCGGTGCCGGACGCGGTGGCGCTCGGCGCCTGGCTCGGCCGGCGCTTCCCGAAATGGTGGATACCCGACCGTTTCGAGATCGTCGCGTCCCTGCCGCGCACCGGCGTGGGCAAGGTGGACAAGCGCTCGCTGCGCCGGCGGGCCGCGGACCTCGCGACGTGACCGACCGCCCCGGGCCGCCGCCCCGGATCATCTGCCAAGGAGCCTGACACCACCATGACCGAAACCGGCCGCGTCGCCCTGTTCCGGGGTCCGGGACAGACATTCGAGATCGCCGAGTTGCCGGTGCCGCGACCCGGCCCCGGCGCCATGTTGGTGCGCGTCCAGCTCGCCAATATCTGCGGCTCCGACCTCCACGCCTGGCGCGGCGACTTCCGCCTTGCCGGCCTCGGGGGCAAGCTGCCGACCGTGCTCGGCCACGAGATGACCGGCATCGTCGCGGCGCTCGGCGAGGGGCTCGCGCGCGACAGCGAGGGCCAGCCGCTGCGCGAGGGCGATCATGTCGTCTTCACCTATTTCACCGGCTGCGGCCACTGCCCATCCTGCCTGCGCGGACGCCGGGCGGCGTGCGACCATATCAGCATGGCGATGACCGACGCCGCGACGGAATGGCCGCACTTCGTCGGCGGTTACGGCGACTATTTCTATGTCAAGCCGGGCTCGGCGATCTACAAGGTGCCGGCCGGACTGCCCGCGGAGATCGTCGCCGGCGCCAACTGCGCGCTGTCGCAGGTGATTGCCGGGTTCGAGCGCGCGGCACTCGGCTTCGACGAGACGGTGGTGATCCAGGGCGCCGGCGGGCTCGGCCTTTACGCGACGGCGGTCGCCAAGGCGTTCGGCGCACGGGTGGTGGTCGTGATCGACGCGGTCGCCGACCGGCTCGCGCTGGCGAAGCGGTTCGGCGCCGACGCCACCATCGACATCGCCGAGACGCCTGACGAGAAGGCGCGCGTGGCCGAGGTCAAGCGGCTCACGGGCGGGCGCGGCGCGGACGTCGCGATGGAGCTTGTGGGCCGCGCGGACGTGGTGCCGGAGGGCATTAGGATGCTGGCGCAGTTCGGCCGCTATGTCGGTATCGGCAACATCAACGCCGGGCACAGCCACCCGTTCGACCCGTCGCGTCTCGTGATGACCAACAAGTCGATGCTGGGCGTGGCACTCTACGAGCCGGACACGCTCGGCAAGGCGCTGCGCTTCCTCGAGCGCAATCGTGACCGGCTGCCGCTCGGCGAGCTGCTCAGTGCGCGGTTCCCGCTCGAGCAGATCGACGAGGCATTCGCCCAGGCCGACCGGCGCGCCGTCGTGCGCGCGAGCCTCGTGCCCTGACGGCGCCGGCCCGCGCCGCCATCTCATGACATCCGACAACAAAGGGAAGGAGGAGACGATGCCGAGCAAAGAGTCCGAGGA
>JAJXZV010000287.1 GCA_021779875.1 Pseudomonadota bacterium | reverse complement strand
CGACGTCGGCATGGCGAGCCCGCTCGACTTGGCCTTCGGCGTCGAATACCGGCACGAGACCTACGGAATCGGCGCCGGCGTGCCCATGTCCTACCTCGACGGCGGCGCGCAGTCCTACCCGGGCTTCACGCCGCTCGACGCCGGCTCGCACGGCCGCAAGAACTATGCGGGCTACCTCGATTTCGCGGGCAAGCCGGTCGAGAAGCTGCGCGTGGACGCGGCGGTTCGCTTCGAGCATTACAGCGATTTCGGCGACGCCACCGTCGGCAAGCTGACGGCGCGGTACGATTTCTCGCCGGAATTCGCGCTGCGCGGCACGGTGAACAACGGCTTCCGCGCGCCGACTCTGGCCGAGGAGTACTACTCCTCGACCAACGTGGGACCGACCACGGCCTTCATCCAGCTGCCGCCGAATTCGCCCGCGGCCGCGCCGCTCGGCCTCGGCAAGGGTCTGCAGCCGGAGAAGTCGGTCGACTTCAGCCTGGGCGCGGTGTGGCGCCCGATCGAGCACATGAACACGACCCTCGACGTGTACCAGGTCACGGTCACCAACCGCATCGTCGGCAGCGGCAACGTGGCCGGCGCGATCAACGGGGTGCCCCAGCCGGGCGGCGCGGCGGTCAACCAGGCGATCGCGGCCTACTCGAACGGCTCGAGCGTCATCGACCCGCAAGTGCTGCAGACGGGCTCCTACGGCGTGAACATCTTCGCCAACGGCATCGATACCCGCACCCGCGGCGCCGACTTGATGTTCGATTTCCCGTACCAGTACGATTTCGCCAAGATCGACTGGAGCATCGGTGCGACCTACAACAGCACCGTGATCACCAAGTACGGGACCACGCCGGCGCCGCTCGCCCCGAACGTGCTGTACGACGCCACGGCCTACTCGGAGCTGACCACCGCGACTCCGAAGTACGTGGTCAATCTCGGCGCGACCGTCACCCGGGACAAACTCTCGGTCGCCCTGGTGGAGAAGATCTACGGGCCTTCCTCGGACTACCAGAACGACGATGGCGACAATCCCACGGGCAACTACCAGTACTTCCAGAACAAGATCGGCGTCACCGCCATCACCAATCTGGACGTGGGGTATCAGTTCACGGATCACCTGACCCTGGACGCCGGCGCGCAGAACTTGTTCAACCGCTTCCCGAACAAGGTCAACGGCACGATCCTGAGCCGGGAGATCGCGGCCCACGACAACGCCGCCGTCACGCAGTACCCGATCTTCTCGCCCTTCGGCATCAACGGGGGCTTCTACTACGTGAAGGCGACCTACAAGTTCTGATGGTGGTGAGTGACTCGGCGGTCCTCTGGTGACCGGGGCGGTGGCGGCGAGCCGCCGCCCTTTTTTTCAATTCTTGAGCCGGTATCCGGTCTTGAAGATCAGCGCGACCACGCCCAGGCACAGCGCCAGGAATCCGAGCGTGAATCCGAGACTCAGCCCCACGCGCACGTCGGCCGTGCCGTAGAAGCTCCAGCGAAAGCCGCTGATCAGATACACGATGGGGTTGAACAGGCTCACCGTCTGCCATGCCGGCGGCAGCATGCCGATGGAGTAGAACGCGCCGCCGAGAAAGGTCAGCGGCGTCACCACCAGCATCGGCACGAGCTGCAGCTGCTCCCAGCCCCGGGCCCACAGCCCGAGAATGAAGCCGAACAGGCTGAAGGTCACCGCGTTGACCAGCAGGAACGCGATCATCCATCCGGGGTGCAGGATCCGCACCGGCACGAACAGGGAGGCGGTCGCGAGGATGGTCAGCCCCAGCACCACGGATTTGGTGGCCGCGGCGCCGACGTAGGCGATGACGATCTCGACGTAGGAGATCGGCGCGGACAGCACCTCGTAGATCGTGCCGGTGAACTTCGGGAAGAAGATGCCGAAGGAGGCGTTCGACATGCTCTCGCTGAAGATCGCGAGCATCATCAGCCCCGGCACGATGAAGGCGCCGTAGCCGACCCCGCCCAGGGAGTCGAGCCGCGAGCCGATGGCCGCGCCGAACACCACGAAGTACAGCGAGGTGGTGATCGCCGGGGTGACCAGCGTCTGCACCAGGGTGCGCAGCGCGCGGGCGATCTCGAACCGGTAGATGGCCCAGACGCCGTGGCGGTTGAACTGGAAGGCCGGGCGGGGCGGCGGCGCGGGGCGGGGCGGCGGCGTGTTCACGAGTGACGGCTCACCAGGCTGACGAAGATGTCCTCGAGGGAGCTCTGGCTCGTCTGCAGGTCGTGGATCGCGATCGACAGATCGCTCATGCGCTTCAGCAGCGTCGAGACGTCGATGCTGCGGTCGCCGCCGACCGTGTGCACGAGCTCGTGGCCGCCGGCCCGCAGCTCGAGCGACCAGGGCGCGAGCTCCTGCGGAACGGCGTCGAGCGGCGCGGCGAGATGCAGCACGAGCTGGCGCTTGCCGAGCTTCTTCATGAGGGAGTGCTTCTCCTGCACGAGGATCAGCTCGCCCTTGTTGATCACGCCGATCCGGTCGGCCATCTCCTCCGCCTCCTCGATGTAGTGCGTGGTGAGGATGACGGTGACGCCGCGGTCGCGCAGGCCGCGCACCAGATTCCACATGTCGCGGCGCAGTTCGACGTCGACCCCCGCGGTGGGTTCGTCGAGGAACAGGATCTCCGGCTCGTGCGACAGCGCCTTGGCGATCATCACCCGCCGCTTCATGCCGCCCGAGAGGCTCATGATGCGGGCATTGCGCTTGTCGGTGAGCGACAGGTCCTCGAGCAGCCGGGCGACGTAGTCGGGGTTCGGCGACCGCCCGAACAGGCCGCGGCTGAAATTGACCGTCGCCCAGACCGTCTCGAACGAGTCCGTGGTGAGTTCCTGCGGGACCAGCCCGATCTTCGCGCGCGCCGCCCGATAGTCGCGCACGATGTCGTGGCCGTCGGCCATCACGCGGCCGGCGCTCGGCGTGACGATGCCGCAGATGATGTTGATCAGGGTCGATTTGCCCGCGCCGTTCGGGCCGAGCAGGCCGAAGATCTCGCCCCGGGCGATCGAGAAC
>JAJXZV010000089.1 GCA_021779875.1 Pseudomonadota bacterium | reverse complement strand
CGTTGGCGACCGCCTGGATCATCTTGGCGCCGTGCTTGACGATGCCGGCCTGCTCCGCCTCGGTGCCGACCATGTAGCCGGTGATGTTCTGCAGGTAGATGATCGGCGTGCCGGCCTGGCACATCAGTTGGATGAACTGCGCCGCCTTGGCGGCGCCCTGTACGTCGATCGGGCCGTTGTTGCCGATCAGCGCGCAGGCATGGCCAGCGATCTCCGCCTGGCCGCACACCGTCTGCGGACCATAGGAGGGCTTGAAGTCGAGGAAGTCCGACCCGTCCACCAGCCGGGCGATGACCTCACGCACGTCGTAGGGCCGGCGGTAGTCCACCGGCACCACGCCGGCCAACTCGTCGGGGCTGTAGCGCGGCTCGTTGTAGGCACGCTCCTGACGCGCCGGCATGCGATCGTTCCAGCGCAGGCGGGCGACGATCTCGCGTCCGATGCGGATCGCGTCCGCATCGTTCTCCGCCATGTATTCGGCGACGCCCGACTGCGTCGTGTGCATCTCCGCGCCGCCCAGCGCCTCGTCGGTCGCGACCTCGCCGGTGGCGGCGAGCAGCAGCGGGGGACCGGCGAGGAACACCTTGGCGCGGTTGCGCACCATCACGACGTAGTCGGAGAGGCCCGGCTGATACGCGCCGCCGGCGGTGGAAGAGCCATGCACGAGCGTGATCTGCGGAATGCCGGCGGCCGAGAGCCGCGCCTGGTTGAAGAAGCCGCGGCCGCCATCGACGAAGATCTCCGCCTGGTAGCGGAGGTTGGCCCCGCCGGACTCCACGAGGTCGATCACCGGGAGCTTGTTGATGCGCGCGATCTCCTGCGCGCGCAGGCTCTTGCGCAGGCCCATCGGCGCGATCGTGCCACCCTTGATCGCGCTGTCCGATGCCTTGATCAGGCAGCGAACCCCGCACACCTCGCCGATGCCGGTGATCAGCGCGCTGCCGAGCACGTTCTCCTTGCCGTCGTCGTCGTGCATGCCGAGCCCGGCGAGGGTGGACAGTTCGAGCCAGGGCGCGCCCTTGTCGAGCAGCAGCGCGATGCGCTCGCGCGGCAGCAGCTGGCCGCGTTTCTCGAACAGCGGCCGACGCGCGGCGGAGGTGTCGCGAACCTTCTGCTCCAGCGCGCGGAACTGCTCGACGAGCGCGAGCATCGCCTCCCGGTTGGCCCGGAAGCCCTCGCTGTGCGGATCGATGCGGGATTCGATGACGGCCATGCTATCCTTTCGCGGCGGCCGGCGCCGCCCCGTATTGCCGGCGCAGCGTGTGCTTCAGCACCTTGCCGGTCGCGTTGCGCGGCAGCGCGTCCACCACCGCGATGTGGCGCGGCACCTTGAAGTGCGCGAGCTTGCCCTCGCAGAACGTCGCCATCTCGGACAAGGTGATCTCCTCGCCGGCGCGGGGCGCGACGATCAGCATGCCGACCTCGCCCCAATGCTCGTCCGGCACGCCGATGACCGCCAGTTCCGACACTTTCGGATGGCGGTTGAGCACCTGCTCGACCTCGACGGGATAGACGTTCTCGCCGCCCGAGATGAACATGTCTTTCTTGCGGTCGACGATGTAGTAGAAGCCCTCCTCGTCCTGCCGGCACAGATCGCCGCTATGGAACCAGCCATTGCGGAACGCCTCCTCGGTGGCTTCCGGGCGGTTCCAGTAGCCGATGAACAGGTTCGGCCCACGCATCACCAGCTCGCCCACTTCGCCCTGCGGCACGTCGCGGTCGGCCTCGTCGACGATGCGCATCTTCACGTGGGCGAGCGGCTTGCCGACCGAGCCGTTCTTGCGCGCGGCGTCCTTGGCGGCGAGAAAGCAGGCGTTCGGCGCCGTCTCGGTCATGCCGAAGCCTTCGAAGAACTTGAAGCCACGCGACTGGAAGAATTCGAGCAGCGGCAGCGGCGTCGGCGCTCCGCCGGTCATCAGCGCCCGGAGCGACGACAGGTCGTATCGGTCGAAATCCGGCAGACGGCTGATCGCCAGCCACATCGTCGGGACCAGGAACATCATCGTCACGCGCTCGGCCTCGACCGCGCGCAGCGCCTCGGCCGGATCGAAGCGCGGCTGCACGACGATGCGCGCGCCCTTGTACAGCGCCGGCAACGTATGCACGTTGAGGCCGCCGATATGGAACATCGGCGCGACCGTCAGAACGACGTCCTCGCTCGACAGCGCGCCCTCGCTCAGCAGCAGGTTGAACGCGTTCCACGTCGTGTTGCCGTGCGTCAGAACCGCGCCCTTCGGCCGCCCGGTGGTTCCGGACGTGTACATCATCGCGTGGGGGTCGGACTGCGCGACCGGGATGCGCGGCGGCCGGTTCCGTCCGGCGGAAAGCGCCGCCTCGTACGGCTCATCGCCCGGCATCGGCGCGGTTTCGCCGCCGATATAGAACCCGTGCAGCAGCCCGCTCTGCGCCCGCACCGGCGCGACCAATGGCGCGAACGGCGCGTGATAGACGATCATGTGCGCGGCGGAATCCTGGAGGATGAACAGGACCTCCGCCGGGCTGAGACGGAAGTTGATCGGCAGGAAGATCGCGCCCAGCTTGGCGCAGGCGAACAGGGTCTCGATGAACGCCGCGGAGTTGAGCATCAGCGCCGCCAGCCTGTCGCCCTTGCGCAGCCCGCGGGCGGCGAGGACGTCGGCCAACTGGTTCACTCGCGCATCGAGCGCGCCGTAGTCGAGCCGCGCCGGGGCGGCGCCCGAGTCGGCCATGCCCATGTCGAACAGGGCCGGATCGCGCGGGCGCCGCTCGGCGTGGACCTCCAGCCACCCCCCTATGCCGCCGACATCGTGGATCGCGTCACCGGTCATTGCGGCCGCTCCGTTCCGCCGGCGAAGGTGCCGCGCAGGCGCTCGCGCAGCATGTGCTTCTGTATCTTGCCCGTCGCCGTGCGCGGGAAGTCCTCGACCACGAGCACCGCTTTCGGCACCTTGAAACCGGCAATGCGCGCGCGGCAATGCGCGATCAGCGCGGCCTCGTCCGGCTCGCCGTCGGGGCGCGCGATGACGGCGGCGACGAC
>JAJXZV010000197.1 GCA_021779875.1 Pseudomonadota bacterium | reverse complement strand
GGCCGCCTACGGCCTGGCCGCGAGCGCGGCCGGCGGCACGCTCGCCGTGCTGCCGCTGTACCTGGTCGAGATCGGCGGCCGCGGCGACCTCGGGGCGCGCCTCGGCCGGCTGCTCAGCGCCTGGGGAGCGGCCGCCGTCGCGGCGCCGTGGCTCGCCGGCATGCACCCGGGAGTCGGCGTCGGATTGTCGATCCTGGCCGCCCTGTGCCTGCGCGCGGCGGGCGCGCTACGAAAACGGGTGGCGCCGAATGATGGTCTGGTCGCGATCCGGCCCGGTCGAGACGATGGCGATCGGCACGCCGACTAGCGTCTCCAGCCGCTCGAGATAGGCGCGCGCATTGGCCGGCAGCTCCTCGTAGCGGGTGATGCCCGCGCTGCTCTCCTTCCAGCCGGCCAGCGACTCGTACACCGGCTCGCACTCCCCGCTCGGCGCGCCGAGCAGCGGCGGCGTGCTCACCACTTCGCCGTCGACCTTGTAGCCGATGCACACGCGGATGGTGTCCAGTCCGTCGAGCACGTCGAGCTTGGTGACGCACAGCGATGAGCAGCTGCTGTTCACGATCGCGCGCCGCAGCGCCACCGCGTCGAACCAGCCGCAGCGGCGCGGCCTTCCGGTCACCGAGCCGAATTCGTGCCCGACGCGCGACAGATGCTCGCCGAACTCGTCGAACAGCTCGGTCGGGAACGGCCCGGCGCCGACCCGCGTCGTGTACGCCTTGACGATGCCGAGCACCTCGTCGAGCCGCCTCGGACCCACGCCCGTGCCGGCGGCGGCCCCGCCCGCGGTCGTGGTCGAGGAGGTGACGAACGGATAGGTGCCGTGATCGACGTCGAGCATCGCGCCCTGGGCGCCCTCGAACAGCACGTGCCGGCCTTCGCGGCACAGCCGCTCGAGGGTCTCGGTGACGTCGGCCACCAGCGGCCGCAGCCGCTCGGCGAGCTCGAGATGGGATTCGAGCACCTGCTGGAAGTCGACGGGCGGCGCCTGGAAATAGCGCTGCAGGATGAAATTGTGGTAGTCGAGGATCTCGCCGAGCTTCGAGGCGAAGCGCTCGCGGCTGAACAGGTCCGCGACCCGCACCGCGCGGCGCGCCACCTTGTCCTCGTAGGCCGGGCCGATGCCGCGGCCGGTGGTGCCGATGGCGTTCACGCCCTGCGCCTTCTCGCGCGCCCGGTCGAGCGCCACGTGCGAGGGCAGGATGAGCGGACAGGAGGGGCTCACCCGCAGCCGCTCGAACACCGGCACGCCCTTCGCGATCAACGCGTCGGCCTCCTTGAACAGCGCCTCGAGCGACAGCACCACGCCGTTGCCGATCAGGCACTGAACGTGGGCGTGCAGGATCCCCGAGGGGATCAGCGACAGGATGGTCTTCTTGCCGCCGATGACCAGCGTATGGCCCGCGTTGTGCCCGCCCTGGAAGCGCACCACCGCGTGGGCGTGGTCGGTCAGCAGGTCGACGACCTTGCCCTTGCCTTCGTCGCCCCACTGCAGCCCGATGACGACCAGATTCCTACCCATTCAGCGCCACCCACGACAGAGCGATCCCCATGCGATTTGCATGTCCTTCGGCCCGACCCCGACCTAGCGCCGCGCCGGCGGCCCGGCCTGCGCCTGCTTGAAGTACTTGAAGTACTCGCCGTCGGGCGAGAGCACCAGGAGGTCCCCGGCGGTGCCCAGGGAGTCGCGATACGACTGCATGCTGCGGTAGAAGGCGTAGAACTCCGGGTTCTTCTGGTACGACTTCGCATAGATCTCGCTCGCCACGGCATCGCCCTGGCCGCGGATCTGCGCGGCCTGGCGCGCCGCGTCGGCGAGGATCCCGGTCTGCTGCCTGTTGGCCTCGGCGCGGGTGCGCTCGGCCGTCTCGACGCCCTCGGCGCGCAACTTCGCGGCCTGCGCCTTGAAGGTGGCGCGCATGCGGTCGAACACCGAATCGCGCACCTGCTGCGGCAGGTCGATCTTCGTGATCCGCACGTCGACCAGCTCGACGCCGAGCGCCTCGGAGGCGGGCCGCGCGTTCTTCATCATCGCGCCGGTGAATTCGGTCCGCTCGGCGGTGATGACCTGCTGCAGCGAGCGCTGGGTCACCACGCTCTTGATGCTGTCCTTGATGGTCTCGCCGAGCCGGGCGTTGGCGACTTCCTCGGTGCCGCCGGTCGCCTCGTAGAACCGGCGCAGGTTGGCGATGCGCCACTTGACGTAGAAGTCGACGTTGAGCTGCTCCTGCTCGCGCGTCAGGAAGCGCTCGGCGGGGTACAGCTGCGTGAGGATGCGCTTGTCGAACTTCGCGACCTCCTGGACGACGGGAATGCGAAAATGCAGCCCCGGCTGGTAATTCGCGTCGATGATCTCGCCGCCGATCGACTTGATGGCCAGCTGCCCCTCGCCCACCGTGAACACGCTGGCGCGCACCAGCAGGATCGCGACCACGAGGGCGAGCAACCCGTACAGCACCCGGTTCTGCATCAGCGCACCCCCCGCGCGCGCGCGGGGTCCTCCGCGGGCGGCGTCTCGGGACCCCGGGGCGGCGTGACCGCGGCCGGTTCGCCCGGCGCCGCACCCTGACCGCCCGCGCCCATCAGCTTCTCGAGCGGCAGGTACATCAGGCTGTTGGCGTTCTTGCCGTCGATGATCACCTTGTGCGCGTTCTTGTAGATCCCGCCCATCGCGTCGAGGTACATGCGCTCGCGCGTCACCGCCGGCGCCCGCTCGTACTGGGCGAGCACCTGGTCGAAGCGCGCGGTGTCGCCCTGGGCGAGCGCCCCCACCTGCTGGCGATACGCCTCGGCGTCCTGGAGCTGCTTGGCGGCCTCGCCGCGCGCGCGCGGCAGGATGTCGTTGCGGTACAGCTCGGCCTCCTGCTGGTAGCGCTGCCGGTCCTTGTCGGCCTTGATCGCGTCGCGCTGCGCGTCCTGCACCGCCTCCGGCACGTTCACGTCGGTGAGATTGACCGACAGGATGCGGATGCCCATGTCGTAGTTGTCCAAGGTCCGTTGCAGGAGGGCCCGGGCGTGGTCGGTG
>JAJXZV010000447.1 GCA_021779875.1 Pseudomonadota bacterium | reverse complement strand
GGGCGTGGATGCGGCGCGCGCCGTCCACGAGGCCTTCCTGCTGCGTTTCCGGCCGATCATGATGACCACCATCGCGGCGATGCTGGGCGCGCTGCCGCTCGCGCTCATGACCGGACAGGGCTCGGAGATGCGCCGCCCGCTCGGCATCGCGGTGGTGGGCGGGCTCGCCATCAGCCAGGTGCTCACGCTCTACACCACGCCCATCGTGTACCTGTATCTGGACCGCTTCCGTCTCTGGTTCGCCAGGACCTTCACGCGTCGCGGCGCGCTGGCACTGTCCGCTGGGAGATCCGCCCCATGAACCGTCGAACCTCTGCGCTGCTCGCGGCGGGCCTGTGCGCCGGCCTGGCCGGCTGCGCCATCGGTCCCAACTACCACCGCCCGGCGGCCCCGCCGGCGGCGGCATTCAAGGCGGCGCGCGGCTGGCAGCCGGCCGAGCCGGCGCGCATCGTGCCGTCTGACTGGTGGAGCGTGTACCACGACCCGGTGCTCGATCGGCTCGAGCGCCAGGTGGAGATCTCCAACCAGACCCTCAAGGCCGCGGTCGCCGCCTACTACGCGGCCCGCGAGGCCGCCGGCGTCACCCGCGGGAGCCTGTTCCCCTCGGTGGGGCTCTCGGGCAGCCAGACGCGCAGCGGTGGCGGGGCGGCCACGCAGTTCACCTTCGGCGGGGCGCGCACCGCGAACCAGGCCGGTGGCACGGGCAGCTGGGACATCGACCTCTGGGGCAAGCTGCGCCGCGAGCTCGAAAGCGCCAATGCCTCCGCACAGGCGAGCGCCGCCGATGTCGCCGCGGCGCGGCTCTCGGCCCAGACCACGCTCGCCCAGGACTACTTCCAGCTGCGCGCCGCCGAGCAGCAGCTGCGGTTGCTGAAGACGCTGGTGGCCGACGACCAGGCCTCGCTGCGCATCGCGCAGAACCGGGTCAATGCCGGGGTGACGACGCTCGCGGACGTGTATGCGGCCCGCACCCAGCTCGAGAGCACGCAGGCGCAGGAGGACACGGCGTTGCTGAACCGCGCCAACCTCGAGCATGCGATCGCGGTGCTCATCGGCCGCGCCCCGGATGCGCTGTCGCTCGCCCAGGGGCACCTCGCCGCCGAGGTCCCGGTGGTGCCCGCCGGCGTGCCCTCGCAGCTGCTGCTGCGCCGGCCGGACATCGCCGCGGCCGAGCGCGCGATGGCGAGCGCGAATGCGCAGATCGGGGTGGCCGAGTCGGCGTGGTTTCCGAGCCTGACGCTGTCGGGCTCGTACGCCTTCGATTCGGCGGCGCTCACCGGACTGATCCGCGCGAGCAATGCGGTCTGGTCCTATGGTCCGCAGATCGCGCTCAACCTGTTCAACGGCGGGGCGACTCTCGCCCAGACCCGCGAGGCGCGCGCCAACTACGATCAGACCGTGGCCCAGTACCGCGGGACGGTGCTCGGGGCCTTCCAGCAGGTCGAGGACGATCTCGCCTCGCTGCATTTTCTGCAGGACGAGTACGCCGAGGAGCTGCGCGCCGTGGCGGATGCGAAGCGCTCCGAGACCCTCACGCTGAATCAATACAAGGCCGGTGTGGCCGACTACGCGAGCGTGCTCACGGCCCAGGTGGCCCGGCTCAATGCCGAGATCACCGCGGTCAACCTGCAGAGCGAGCGGCTGACCTCGAGCGCCGGCCTCATCGATGCGCTCGGCGGCGGCTGGACGAGCCACTCGCTCGGGCAGCACAACGACGGTGTGCCCGAGACGCTGAAGAGTACGGTGGACTCGCCCTGACAGAGGGCCCGCGATCCTTCAGGTCTCAGCGTGATGCGGCCAACCAATCCTCCGGAGTGATCGCGCCGGTGCGTTGAATCAGCTCCTTGTCCCAGGAAATCAACAGTCCATCCGTGCTTCGGGCGGCCGCGAGGTAGAGCGAGTCGGCGGCGCGCAGCAAGGACGCGGTTCCGAGCTCCAGGGCATCGGCGAGCAGCGGATCAAGATCGAGCGGCGTGATCCGCTTGGATCGGTGCAGCCGGTGGGCGAGGGACAGTCCTTTCGCGGCGCTGTGCCAACGGCGCGAAAGCGCGCAAGCCACCTCCAGCTGCGCCAGCGCGGGAATGATCACGCGCTGGCGCAACCGCATGACCGCTTGCAGGAACAGCCGGCTGCTCGCCGAGCGGGTGTCCGTCGGGTCCGCGGCGCTGACGCAAACGTCTGCATCGACGACCAGGGGTCTTACTGGGGCTCCAAGCGGTTGCGATCGGCCTCGAGCGGCTCGCGGGCCGATGGACCGGGCGGGGCGTCCCGGGCTGCCGCATCGGCCTCGGCCAGCCAGGACTCGAGCCAGGTCTCCGGAGAGTCCTCCGGTGTCGTTGCCGGCGTCTCGCCCAGCCAACTCTGATAGAGCTCGATCGTCACCTCGGGCACCGAATGGCCGCGCAGTGCGCATTGGGCCTTCACCTTGCGGTACAGCGCGTCCGGAATATCGATCGTCGCTTTCATGTGAAAGAGCATACCCGGATACCGGTATTGCTGAAATCTGCCGGCCGGCTCGTCGGCACGGGTGCCGCGATCCAGTCGACCCGTGGTGCGAATTGGTGCTGTACAGCTTCAGATGGCGGTATCGCGTGAAGCAACGATGGCCGACGGGCCGACGCTCGGGGAGCGTCCGCGAAAAGCGCCGCGGCTCCATCGACCTGCGCCGATCGGCAAGTTGAGCCCGGCCCTGCTCGCCAAGACGAGCCGCATCGGTGACAGGATGTGTCGCAGGCATTTGCGCAAGAGGGATCGTGACCCCGGGGGCGGTGAGACGTCGCGTGCGGGATCATTGACCCTCGGAACCGCCTACCGGCCGTCCTGGGCCTCATTGACTCAATGGTCAACCTGTAGAGGATTCACGACCTTGATGCCGGCGATCACCTGTCCGGCGTTCAGATCCTCGCTCAGGAGCTCATCGGCATGGGCTTCCTCGGCCGATGCCACGATGAGCGCGTCCCAGAAGGATATTCGGGCGAGATCGGAAATTTCTGTAGCACGTGTGACGGTATCGACCGTCGTGGC
>JAJXZV010000225.1 GCA_021779875.1 Pseudomonadota bacterium | reverse complement strand
CGGCATGCACATCCACGACACGCGCGGCATGGGCATCGCCAACCTGCACGCGGCGCTGTCGATGGGCGTGGACGTGTTCGACACCTCGGTCGCCGGGCTGGGCGGCTGCCCCTTCGCTGGCCACGGCCACGCGCGGGCGGCCGGCAACGTCTGCACCGAGGACGCGGTGTTCCTCTGCCACGAACTCGGGATCGCGACCGGGATCGACCTGGACCGGCTGATCGAAGCGGCGCTCTATGTCGAGAAGATCATCGGTGCCCCGCTGATGGGGCGGGTGATGCATTCGGGCGGCCTCGACAGGTTCCGGCGCTGAACGGGGCCGCGCGCGCGCCGCGGTCCGGGGAGGGGCGAGCGATGCAGGATGAGGTGCTGGCCGCCGGCCAGGCGGATGTATACGGGCTGTTCCGCACCTGCGCCGTGCGCCAGCGCGAGGCCGCCGCGATCGAGTACGAGGGGCGCACCATCTCCTATGGCGCGCTGCTCGCGCGCGTCGACCGCGCGGCGACTGGCCTGCTGGCGCGCGGCGTCCGGCCCGGCGACCGGGTCGCGATCCTCGCGCACAACCGGCCCGAATACATCGAACTGCAGCTCGCGGCGGCGGCGGTGGGCGCCATCGTCGCCTGCCTGAACTGGCGGCTCGCGCCGGTCGAGCTGCGGCACTGCGTCGAGCTGGTCGAGCCGGTGCTCGCGGTGGTCGAGCCGGCGCTGCGCCCCGCCCTCGCCGAGGTCGCCGCGGTGCCCGCGATCGAGACCGGGGCGGACTGGGACGCGCTCGGCGAAGGGCTGGGCCGCGACCCGCGCCTCGGCGCGCTGCTGCCGGGCGGCGAGGCCGGGCTGACAATCCTCTACACCTCCGGCACGACCGGCCTGCCCAAGGGCGCGCTCATCAGCCACCGCGCCCATGTCGCGCGGGCGGCGGTGTTCGCGGCCGAGCTGGCGCTGCGCGACACCGACGCCTTCGTCGCCTGGGCGCCGATGTTCCACATGGCCTCGACCGACCACATGCTGGCGACGCTGATGCGCGGCGGCACCGTCGTCGTGATCGACGGCTTCGACCCCGCGGCGATCAACCGCGCCCTCGCGCGTCACGTCATCGGCTGGCTGGTGATGATGCCGGGCGTGATCGAGGCGTTCATCGCCACGCGGGAGGCCGAGCCGCTGCCGATCCGGGGCATACGCGCCTGCGGGGCGATGGCCGACCTGGTGCCGCGCCACCAGATCGCGGCGCTGACCCGGCTGCTCGGCACGCCCTACGTCAACTCGTTCGGGGCGACGGAGACGGGGCTGCCGCCGGCCAGCGGCGCGCTGATCGAGGTCGGGGTGGCGCCCACCGATCTCGGCAAGCGCATCTCGTCGTTCTGCCATGTGCGGCTGGTCGATCCGGACGACAACGACGTGCCGGACGGCGAGCCGGGCGAGATGGCGGTGCGCGGGCCGACGCTGTTCTCCGGTTACTGGAACGCGGCCGAGACGAACGCGCGCGACTTCCGCGGCGGCATGTTCCACATGGGCGACGTGTTCCGCCGCCGGCCCGACGGCCGCATCGATTTCGTCGACCGCCTCAAATACATGATCAAGAGCGGCGGCGAGAACGTCTATCCGGCGGAGATCGAGAGCGTGCTGCTCGGCCACCCGGGCGTGGCGGAGGCGGCGGTCGTCAAGGCGGCCGACCCGCATTGGGGCGAGCGGCCGGTGGCGTTCGTGGCCTGCTCCGGCCCCGAGGTTGCCGCCGACGAGCTGATGGCGCTCTGCCGCGCGCGGCTCGCCGGCTACAAGCGCCCGCGGGAGATACGGTTCATCCGCTTCGAGGAGTTCCCGCGCTCGACCAGCGGCAAGGTGCAACGGCATGCGCTGGAGGCACGGCTCAGGGCGTCGTCCGGCTGAGCCGGGCCGCCGCCGTTCGCGCCTCTGCCGTCCGGCGGACCCGATCCCGCCGCCGCCGGGTGCGTGCGATACGATCCTTGCGCCATCATCGATCGTGCAGCGGGCGCCGGCTGCGCCTCATCGGCCGTGAGCGCACCGCCAACGATCGCCCACGACCGATACACCCGACGGACACGGCCTGCCGCCACCCGTCACGCGCCCGACATGCGCCAATCCGTACCGAAAACGGAGGGCCGCGCCCGCCGCGGCGGGCGCTACCGCCCGGTCCAGCGCGGCGACCGCTTCTCGGCGAAGGCGCGCGGCCCCTCGATCGCGTCCTGGCTCGCATAGACGACTTCGTGCAGCCGGCCGCCCTCCTCGAGCCCGCCGCGCACGCCGAGGTCCATCGTCGCCCGCACGCTCGCCTTGGCGGCGCGCACCGACAGCGGCGCGCCGGCCGCGATGCGGCGCGCGAGGTCCAGGGCGCGGGCGCGCACCGCGTCGGGCGTGTCCTCGAGATAGTTCGTGAAGCCGTATTCGTGCAGCCGCTCGATCGGCATCAGGTCGCCGGTCAGCACGATCTCCATCAGGATCGGCTGCGGCAGCATGTAGAGCGCGGGCGCCGC
This sequence comes from Pseudomonadota bacterium, assembly GCA_021779875.1. GTDB lineage: Bacteria > Pseudomonadota > Gammaproteobacteria > Steroidobacterales > Steroidobacteraceae > Bog-1198. The sequence goes on along the minus strand of JAJXZV010000225.1, from coordinate 540 downwards.
CCAGGGCGAGCCACGGCCCATCTTGACTTCGGTGATGCCGGCCTTGGTGCCCCTGAGCCCGACGCGGAGGTCGCTCCCGAGCGCGAGCATCATGCCGCCGGCCATCAGCGACCCCGTCATCGCGGCGATGATCGGCTTCGAGCAGGCGCGCATCCGCTCGTGGAACGGGTCGCGCATCCTGGTCAGGATGTCTACGCCCTCGTCGCGGCGCAGCCTGGCCGCCTCGCGCAAATCGAGGCCGGCGCTGAACACGCCGCAATCGGCGGAGGTCAGGATGACGACGCGCACGCGCTCGTCCGCCTCGACGCGCTCCCAGGCATCCGTCAGGCCGTTCGCCGCCGCGACCGACAGCGCGTTCTTGCGCTCCGGCCGGTTGATGCGAACGGTCGCGATCTCGTCCTCGACCGTCACTTCGATCGGATTTTGCTGCATAGAGGCTCCCCCTTCACGCTCTGGACGCCGGCACCGCGGCCCAAGCGAGAGTTTCGCCCGCAGCGACCGGCGCGCGCCGGTTTTCCAACGATTGTTAGGCATTCTGGC
>JAJXZV010000195.1 GCA_021779875.1 Pseudomonadota bacterium | reverse complement strand
GCGCGCCTCGGTCTCGAGCCCGAGACCGTGGCGCAGCAGCAGCGCGGCGCTCAGGATCGTGGCATAGGGATTCGCGATGCCGCGCCCCGCGATGTCGGGGGCGGAACCGTGGATGGGCTCGAACAGCCCGCCGCGGCCGCTCGCACCGAGCGACGCCGAGGGCAGCAGGCCCATGGAGCCGGCGAGCATCGAGGCCTCGTCCGTGAGGATGTCGCCGAACATGTTCTCGGTGACGATCACGTCGAAATCGCGCGGCCGGCGCAGCAGGTGCATGGCCGCGGCGTCGACCAGCATGTGTTCGACGCGTACGTCCGGGAACTCGGCGGGCACGAGGCGCTCGACCACGGCGCGCCAGAGGCGCGAGGTCTCGAGCACGTTCGCCTTGTCGACCGACGTGAGCAGGCGGCGGCGCCGGTGCGCGAGCTGCGCGGCCAGGCGAACCACGCGCTCGACCTCGGCGACCGAGTAACGGCACACGTCCACCGCGTCGGTTGCGGTGCGGTGCTTTTCACCGAAGTAGATGCCGCCGGTGAGCTCGCGCACCACCATGATGTCGACCCCCACGAGCAGTTCCGCCTTGATGGGGGAGGCGTCGAGTACCGCCGGGTGGGGCGCGACGGGGCGCAGGTTCGCGAACAGGTCGAGTGCCTTGCGCAGCTGGAGCAGGCCCTGCTCCGGGCGCACGGTCGCCTCCGGACCCGACCACTTCGGTCCGCCCACGGCCCCGAGGAGGATGGCGTCCGCCCGGCGGCACAGATCGAGCGTGGCGGCGGGCAGCGCCTCGCCGGTGGCGTCGATGGCCGCGCCGCCGATCAGGCCCTCGACGAATTCGAAGGAATGGCCGAACCGGGCGGCGATCGCCGCCAGCGCGCGCACGCCTTCGGCCGTGACCTCGGCGCCGATGCCGTCGCCGGGGAGCACCGCGATGCGCGCGCTCACCATGGCCGCGCCGCCTCGTAGCGCTCGATCTCGCCGCGCTTGCCGAGCAGGAAACCGAGCTCGTCCACGCCGTGCAGCAGGCGATGCCGCGCGAACGGCTCGAGCGGGAAGGGCACCACGGCCCCGGTCGGCAGCGTCATTTCGCAGCGCGTCAGGTCGATGTCGACCTCGGCGCCCGGATGCTCGAGCAGCCAGCGCGCCGAGGCCTCGTCCACGGTGACCGGCAGGAGGCCGTTCTTGAGCGCGTTGCTGCGGAAGATGTCGGCGATCTCCGTGCTGATCACCGCCCGGAAACCGTAGTCGGCGAGCGCCCACGGGGCGTGCTCGCGCGAGGAGCCGCAGCCGAAATTGCGGCCCGCCACCAGCACCCGGCAACCCTGCGCCTCGGGACGGTTGAGCGCGAACTGCGGATTGGGCGAGCCGTCGGGCAGATAGCGCCAGTCCGCGAACAGCTGCTTGCCGAGGCCTTCCTTCGTGGTGGTGGTGAGGAAGCGCGCCGGAATGATCTGATCGGTGTCCACGTTCGTGGCGGCGAGCACCGCGGTGCGCGAGCGCACGTGCTGCAACGGCTCCATCAGATCATCCCCCGGGGATCGGTGATTCGACCCGCCACGGCGGCGGCGGCGGCGGTCAGCGGGCTCGCGAGCAGCGTGCGCGCGCCGACGCCCTGACGGCCCTCGAAATTGCGGTTGCTGGTGCTCAGCGAGTACGCGCCCTTGGCCACGGTGTCGCCGTTCATGCCGAGACACATGGAGCAGCCCGATTCGCGCCAATCGGCGCCGGCGGACTTGAAGATCTCGGCGAGGCCGGCGGCCTCCGCCTCCTGCTTGATCCGCTGCGATCCGGGCACGATCAGCAGACGCACGCCCTTGGCCACCTTGCGGCCCTTGAGGATGCCCGCCGCGGCGCGCAGATCCTCGAGCCGGCCGTTGGTGCAGCTGCCGATGAAGACCACGTCCACCGGCTTGCCGAGCATCGGCTCGCCGTCGTGAAAACCCATGTAGGCGAGCGCCTGATCGTGCACCGGATCGCCCGCCGCGCGCGGCACGCTGCCGCTGATCGGCACCACCATGCCCGGGTTGGTGCCGTAGGTGATCATCGGCTCGAGCCGGCTCGCATCGAGGTCCACCGACCGGTCGAACGCGGCGCCCGGGTCGGTGCCGGTGTTGCGCCAGCGCTCGAGTGCCGCCTCCCAGGCCGCGCCCTGGGGCGCCCTCGGGCGGCCGCGCAGGTACGCGATGGTGGTCTCGTCGGGCGCGATCATGCCGGCGCGCGCGCCGGCCTCGATGGACATGTTGCACACGGTCATGCGCTCTTCCATGCTCAGCGCGCGAATGCCCGGGCCGCGGTATTCGATCACGTGCCCGGTGCCGCCCGAGACGCCGATCCGGCCGATGATCGCGAGGATCAGATCCTTGGCGGTCACACCGGGCGGCAGCCGGCCCTCGACGTTGACGGCCAGGGTCTTGGGCTTGCGCTGCAGCAGGCACTGGGTCGCGAGCACGTGGCCCACCTCGGTGGTGCCGATGCCGAAGGCGAGCGCGCCGAATGCGCCGTGCGTGCTCGTGTGGCTGTCGCCGCAGACGATGGTCGTGCCGGGCTGGGTGGCCCCGAGCTCGGGGCTGATGACGTGCACGATGCCGCGCCGCGGGTCGCGCAGCGCGAACAGCTCGACGCCGAACTCGGCCGCATTGCGCTCGAGCGTCTGCACCTGCCGGGCGGCCGCATCCACCGTGATGGGCACGCGCCCGAACACCTGATCGGACGCCGTGGGCGTGGAATGGTCCATGGTCGCCAGCGTGCGGTCCGGCCGGCGCACCGGCAGGCCCCGGGCGCGCAGCTCGCTGAACGCCTGCGGCGAAGTGACCTCGTGGATGAGGTGCAGGTCGATGTACAGCACCGCCGGCGTATCCGGCGTCTCCGGGACGACCTCGTGCGAGGCCCAGACCTTCTCGAACAGCGTGCGGGCGGTCATTCGCGTCTCGCCGCCCTCAACCCTGGCCGCTTTCCAGCCAGGGCATGCGCGCCCGCAGCTGCGCGCCCACCTTCTCGATCGAGTGCGCGAGGTCCGCCTTCAGGAGCTTCGAGTA
>JAJXZV010000104.1 GCA_021779875.1 Pseudomonadota bacterium | reverse complement strand
GCGCGCGCAATTCCTGCCGAGCGGTCCCGATCAGACCGAGGACACCGTGCACGCGCTGCTCATCGACGGCTGCTATCGCGCCCGCAGGCGCATGCTCGCCGTGACGCCGTACTTCGTGCCCGACACGAGCCTCGAAACCGCCATGCGGCTCGCGGCCCGACGCGGCGTGCAGATCGACCTGTGCATGCCGGCCTCGTCGAACCACGTGCTGGCGGACTTCGCCCGCAATCGCGCGCTGCGCAACCTGAGCGGCGTCGGCGTCCGCGTGCACCTGTTGCCGCGCATGAACCACGCGAAGGCCGTCGTGTTCGACGAGACACTGGCGTTGTGCGGCTCGGTGAACATCGACCTGCGCAGCCTGCTGCTGAACTACGAGTCCGCGGTGGTGTTCTACGGCCGCCGCGACATCGACTGGCTGGCGGCGTGGATCGAGGCGCTGCTGCCGCAGTCGACGGCGTACCGCGCGCGCCCCGCGGGTCTGTGGCGCGACCTCGCCGAAGGCTTGCTGTTGAGCGTCGCCTATCAGTTGTGAGCGCAGGAACCGTAGGAAACCACCTACAGGGGATAGTTGATCCCGCGCCGGCCGCACATAGTATCCTTGTCCGGGCGCTTCTCGAGGCGCCGATCGGATGCATGCTCAGGTGACGAGTGCAGTTCAAGGACTACTACGCAGTGATGGGCTTGCCGCGCGACGCGACCGACGCGCAGGTCAAGCAGGCATACCGCAAACTCGCACGCAAATATCATCCCGACGTCAGCAAGGAGCGGGACGCCGAGGCGCGTTTCAAGGAGCTCGGCGAGGCGTACGAGGTGCTGCGCAATCCGGAGAAGCGCGCCGCCTATGATCGATTGAGCGAGCACCACCGCGCGGGCGAGGAGTTCCGCCCGCCGCCGGATTGGGACGCGGGCTTCGAATTCAGCGGCGCGGGTCCCCGCGCCGAAGGCGCCGCCTTCAGCGATTTCTTCGAATCCCTGTTCGGCGCCGCCGCCCGCGGCGGCCGGCCGGGCCGCGCCGGCGCCGAGCGCGGCGCCGATCACCACGCCAAGGTGACGCTCGACCTCGAGTCGAGCCTCACGGGCGGAGCGCGGACACTGACGCTGCGGATTCCGGAATTCGACGCCGAGGGCCGGCCGGTCGCGCGCGAGCGGATGCTGAACGTGCAGGTGCCCAAGGGAATCCTCGCGGGTCAGACCATCCGTCTGCAGGGCCAGGGCGAGCGGCCGGCGGCGCCGGGCGCGGCGCCGGGCGACCTGTACCTCGAGGTGGAGTTCCAGCCGCATCCGCTGTACCGGGCCGAAGGGCGCGACCTGTACCTCGATCTGCCGGTGACGCCCTGGGAGGCCGCCCTCGGCGCCACGGTGAAGACGCCCACGCCGGGCGGGCCGGTGGACCTGCGCGTCCCCCCGGGCTCGAAGGCCGGCGGCCGGTTGCGCTTGCGCGGCCGGGGCATCCCCGCGACGCCGCCCGGAGACTTCTTCGTGGTGCTCGTCATATCGTTGCCGCCGGCCGAGGACGACGCGGCCAAGGCGGCGTACCGCGCGCTGGCGCAGGCATTGCCATTCGATCCGCGCGCCCATCTGTGGAGGTGATTGACCGTGCCGTCATCCGTTCATGAGATTCTGACCGGCGACATCCTGGAGCATCACACGGGCCTGAGCGTCGCCGACCTCGGCCGGCTGTGCGAGGTCGAGGATCGGCAGATCGTCGAGCTGGTCGAGGAAGGCGTGCTGACCGTGCTCGACGCCGGCGCCGCCCGCTGGCGCTTCGGCGGCGCCGAACTGCGGCGCGCGCGGATCGCGGTGCGGCTGCAGCGCGACCTCGGACTGAACCTGCCCGGCGCGGCTCTCGCGCTCGAGCTGCTCGATGAGATCGAGCAGCTGCGCCGGGCCGTGCAGGACGCCGCCCGATGACCCTGCGGGAGTCGGACGCGTTCGTCTTCTTCGGCGCCACCGGAGACCTCGCGCACAAGAAGATCTTCCCGGCGCTGTACGCCATGGTCCACCGCGGCGGCCCCGAGATCCCCATCATCGGCATCGCGCGCGCGGGCTGGACCCTGCAGGACCTCGTGGCGCGCGCCCGCGACAGCGTGCAGCACTCCGGGGACTACGAGCCGGAGTGCTTCGCGAAGCTCGTCTCGCGGCTGCGCTACGTCGACGGCGACTATGCGGACCCCTCGACCTTCGCGCGGCTGCGCGAAGCCCTGAACGGCGCGCAGCGGCCGATCCACTACCTCGCGATCCCGCCGAGCCTGTTCGCCAGCGTGGTGCAGGGTCTCGCCGCCTCGGGCTGCGCGGCGGACGCGCGCGTCATCGTCGAGAAGCCGTTCGGCCGGGATCTCGCCACCGCCGAGGCGCTCGACCGCACCCTGCACGCCGTGTTCCCGGAGTCCTCGATCTTTCGGATCGATCACTATCTCGGCAAGGAGGCGGTGCAGAACCTGCTGTATTTCCGGTTCGCGAACACCTTCCTCGAACCGATCTGGAATCGTCAGTACGTGAAGGACGTGCAGCTCACCATGGCCGAGAGCTTCGGGGTGCAGGGACGCGGCGCCTTCTACGAGGAGGTCGGCGCGATCCGCGACGTGGTGCAGAACCACCTGCTGCAGGTCATCGCGCTGCTCGCGATGGATCCGCCGGTCGGCCACGAGCCGGAGGCGATGCAGGCGGAGAAGCTGCGCCTGTTCCGCGCGATGCGCCCGCTGGAGCCCCGCGACGTGGTGCGCGGCCAGTTCCGCGGCTACCGCGACGAGCCCGGCGTCGCCCCCGACTCCCAGGTGGAGACGTATGCCGCCCTGCGGCTGCACATCGACACCTGGCGCTGGGCCGACGTGCCCTTCTACATCCGCACCGGCAAGAACCTGCCCATCACGGCCACCGAGGTGGTGGTCAACCTGAAGACGCCGCCGCTCGCTATATTCGGCGGCGACGACTCGATGCCCGCGAATCATTTCCGCCTGCGCCTGAGCCCCGAGGTCGTGATCGCGACCGGCGCACTGGTCAAGCGCAACGGCGAGGAGATGCACGGCGAACCGGTGGAACTGGTCGCGCGGCATCAGACCGTGAGCGAGAAGTCCCCCTACGAGCGGCTGCTCGGCGACGCGATCCGCGGCGATACCTCGCTGTTCACGCAGGACGACTGCGTCGAAGCCGCCTGGCGGGTGGTCGAGCCGGTGCTGCGCGATCCCATGCCCGTGGTCGACTACGAGCCGGGCTCCTGGGGTCCCAACGCGGCCCGCGCCGTGGTCGACTGCGGCGGCTCCTGGCACGATCCGCGCCCCGAACGGCCGGCGCCGCCCTGATGGACGAGCTGGTCTTCCTGCTGGACGTCGACAACACCCTGCTCGACAACGACCGCTTCGCCGCCGACCTGGACGCCCGGCTCGGCGAGGACTTCGGGGCCGAGCAGCGCGCGCGCTATTGGGCGCTGTTCGAGGATCTGCGCGCCCATCACGGGGTGGCCGACTACCTCGCCGCGCTGCAGGCCTTCCGTGACGGCCTGGACGACCACCCGCGCCTGCTCGGCATGTCCTCGTTCCTGCTCGAATACCCTTTCGAGACGCTGCTGTTCGAGGGCGCGCTCGCGGCGGTGGCGCGTCTCGGCGCCCGCGGGCCGACGGTGGTGCTCTCGGACGGCGACGTCGTATTCCAGCCGCGCAAGATCCAGCGGGCGGGCATCTGGGACGCGGTCGCGGGCCGGGTGCTCATCTACCGGCACAAGGAACGCGTCCTGGACGACGTCCAGCGGCGCCATCCGGCGGCGCACTACGTGATGGTGGACGACAAGCCCCGGCTGCTCGCGGCCATGAAGCAGCGCATGCGCGGGCGGCTCACCACGGTGTTCGTGCGGCAGGGGCACTACGCGCGCGCCGAAACCACGGCGCCGGTGGAACCGGCGCCCGACCGGCGGATCGAACGTATCGCCGATCTGGCGGACTGCGACCTGACCTATCCGATCACGACCTGACCACGGGTGAATCCATGAATGGCACGCAAACCCTGCAGCAACTCGGCCAGAGCGTCTGGCTGGACAACATCACGCGCGAGATGCTCGACGACGGCACGTTGCGCCGCTACATCGACGAGCTCGCGGTGACCGGGCTGACCTCGAACCCGACCATCTTCGACGAGGCCATCGGCAAGACCCGCGCCTACGACGCCGGCATCCTGGCGAAATCCCGGGACGGCCTTTCCGGGGAGGCGCTGTTCGTCGAGCTCGCGCTGGAGGACCTGCGGCGCGCCGCGGATCTGTTCCGGCCGGTGTTCGAGCGCACCGCGGGCCTCGACGGGTGGGTGTCGATGGAGGTGTCGCCGCTGCTCGCCGACGACGCCCGCGCCACCCTCGCGGCGGCCCTGGCCATCCACCGCATGGCGCAGAGGCCGAACCTGTACGTGAAGATCCCGGGCACCCCGGCGGGCGTGAGCGCGGTGGAGGAGGCCGTGTTCGCGGGCGTGCCGGTCAACGTCACGCTGCTGTTCTCGCGGACGCATTACCTCGCGGTCGCCGAAGCGTATCTGCGCGCCATCGAGCGGCGCATCGCGGCCGGGCTCGACCCGCGCGTGAGCTCCGTGGCCTCGGTGTTCGTCAGCCGCTGGGATCGCGCGGTCGGGGACTCGGTCCCGGCGCCGCTGCGCAACCGGCTCGGCATCGCGATGTGCATGGACACGTATCGCGCGCATTGCGAACTGCTCGCCGGCGCCCGCTGGCGCGGCCTGGAGGCCGCCGGCGCCCGCAAGCAGCGGCTGCTGTGGGCCAGCACCGGCGTGAAGGATCCGGCCGCGCCCGCCGGGCTGTACGTCGAGTCGCTCGCGGCGCCCGAGACCATCGACACCATGCCCGAGAAGACCTTGCTCGCCTTCGCCGCGGGCGGAGCCGTGGGCCGGATCATGCCGCGCGACGGCGGCGACGCGGCCCAGGTGCTGGCCCGCTTTGCCGCCGCCGGCGTCGACGTGCCGGCACTGGCCGCGCGGCTGCAGTCCGAAGGGGCACGCGCCTTCGTGCAGTCCTGGCACGAGCTGCTCGCGCGCATCGCCGGCAAGAGCCAGGCGCTGCGCACCGCATGAGCGCCCGGCTCGATCCCCGGGCCGGCCAGCCGGCCGCGGCCGCGGACCTCGTGAACGTGCCCCGGTTGGTCACCGCCTACTTCTGCGAGCGGCCGGACCCGTCGGTCGCGGCGCAGCGCGTCGCGTTCGGCACCTCCGGACATCGCGGCTCCTCCCTGGAGGCGAGCTTCAACGAGGGCCACGTCCTCGCGATCAGCCAGGCAATCTGCGATTTTCGCCGCCAGAACGGCATCGACGGGCCGCTGTTCCTGGGCTTCGACCCGCACGCGCTGTCCGAGCCGGCGTTCGCCACCGCCCTCGAGGTGCTCGCCGGCAACGGCGTCGACACGATGATCGCGGCGCACGGCGAGTACACGCCGACGCCGGCGATCTCGCACGCGATCCTCTGCCACAATCGCGGCCGCGCGTCGGGGCTCGCCGACGGCATCGTGATCACGCCGTCGCACAACCCGCCCGATGGCGGCGGCTTCAAGTACAACCCCTCGAACGGCGGCCCGGCGGACACGCGGGTGACCACCTGGATCGAGGCGCGCGCCAACGAACTGCTGGGGTCCGGGCTCGCGGCGGTGAGGCGCGTGGGCGCCGCCGAATCGCGCCGCGCCGCCACGACCCACCTGCACGATTTCATCGGCGCCTACGTGCGCGACCTGCCCAACGTGCTCGACCTCGACCTGATCCGCGAATCCGGGATTCGCATGGGGGTCGATCCGCTGGGCGGCGCGGGCGTGCACTACTGGGGGCGGATCGCCGAGCGGTACCGGCTCGATCTGACCGTGGTCAACGAGGAGGTCGACCCCACGTTCCGGTTCCTGACCCTGGACTGGGACGGCAAGATCCGCATGGACCCCTCCTCGAGCCACGCGATGCGGCGCCTGCTCGCCATGAAGGATCGGTTCGACGTCGCCTTCGCCTGCGACACCGATCACGACCGGCACGGCATCGTGTGCCCCGGCGCGGGCCTGCTGCCGCCGAATCACTACCTGTCGGTCGCGATCGACTACCTGTTCCGCCACCGCCCCGGCTGGGGACCGCGGGCGGGCGTCGGCAAGACCGTGGTCAGCAGCTCGATGATCGACCGGGTGTGTGCGCGCCTCGGACGGCCGCTGTACGAGACGCCGGTCGGCTTCAAGTGGTTCGTGACCGGACTGCTCGAGGGCCGGCTCGCCTTCGGCGGCGAGGAGAGCGCCGGCGCGTCGTTCAACCGCTTCGACGGCGGCGCCTGGAGCACCGACAAGGATGGCATCGTGCCGGCGCTGCTCTCGGCCGAGATCACGGCGCGCACCGGCGCCGATCCGGGCGAGGCCTACCGCCGGCTCGCGCGCGAGCTCGGCGAGCCGTTCGCGGACCGGATGGATGCGCGCGCCACGCCCGAGCAGAAGCGCCGGCTCGCCGGGCTGGATCGCAGCCGGATCCGCGGCACCGAGCTCGCCGGCGAGCCCATCCTGCAGGTCCTGACCCACGCGCCGGGCAACGACGCGCCCATCGGCGGGGTCAAGGTGCTCGCGCGCAGCGGCTGGTTCGCCGCCCGGCCCTCGGGCACCGAGGACATCTACAAGATCTACGCCGAGAGCTTCATCGGCGAGGATCACCTGCGGCTGATCCTGAGCGAGGCCCAGGCCACCGTCGACGCCGCGCTGGACTCGGAGTGAGTCCGAACGCACCGAGCGCCGCCGCGAAGACGCTGCTGCCCTGGCTGGTGGCGGTGGCCTTCTTCATGGAGTCCCTCGACACCACCATCCTCAACACGGCCGTGCCGGCCGTGGCCGAGGCGCTCGGCGTCCAGCCGCTCAGCATGAAATCCGTGCTGGCGAGCTACACGCTGAGCCTGGCGCTGTTCATCCCCGTCAGCGGCTGGATGGCCAACCGCTTCGGAACGCGGCGGGTGTTCGGCACGGCGATCGCCGTGTTCACGTTGGGATCGCTCCTGTGCGGCATCAGCCGCGAGATTCACCTGCTGGTCGCCTGCCGCATCCTGCAGGGCTGCGGCGGGGCGATGATGCTGCCCGTGGGGCGGCTCACCATCGTGCGCAGTTTCGCCAAATCCGAGCTGGTGCGCGCCATGAGCTTCGTGGCGATGCCGGGGCTGATCGGCCCGATGGTGGGGCCGCTCGCGGGCGGATTCATCATCCACTACTTCCACTGGAGCGTCATCTTCTTCGTGAACGTCCCGATCGGGCTGTTCGGCCTGTACATGGTGAGCCGGCACATGCCGAATTACCGGGCGCTCGACCGGCAACCGCTGGATATTCTGGGACTGGTGCTGTTCGGCTCGGGCGTCTGCCTGCTCTCGCTGCTCTTCGAGGTGTTCGGCGAGCACGCCCTCACCGGCCGCGAGATCGCCGCCCTCTTGGCGCTGGCCGCGGCGCTGCTCGCGGCCTACGGCGTGAACTCCACGCGCATCGCGCATCCGCTGCTGCGCCTGATGCTCCTGCGGATCCGCAGCTTCCGCGTCTCGATCGCGGGCAATCTGTGCACGCGCCTCGGCATGGGCGGCATCCCGTTCCTGCTGCCGCTGCTCTATCAAGTCGGCCTGGGCTATACGCCGCTGCAATCGGGTCTGCTGATCCTGCCGCAGGCGGTGGCGGCCATGAGCCTGAAGCTCACGATGCCGCACATCCTGGCGAGGTTCGGCTACCGGCGCGTGCTCATCGTCAACACGATCGCGCTGGGCGCTATGATTACGAGTTTCGCGACCGTCGATGCGGCCACGGCGCCGTGGGTCATCGTGGTGATGGCGTTCGTCCTGGGCTTCCTGGCATCGCTCCAGTACACCAGCATGAACACGCTGGCCTTCGCCGACGTGACCCCCGAGGAGGCGAGCGGCGCGAGCACGATCGCGAGCACCGTGCAGCAGATGGCGGTGAGCTTCGCCGTCGCCTTCGCCTCCCTGGTCGCCTCGCTCTACATTCCCGACCGGGGGCACGCCGGGCCGCCGCAGATGACCCACGGCCTGCACCTGGCGCTGATCACCCTGGGGGCGATCACCGTGGCCTCGACCACCGTGTTCGGAGGGCTCACGGCGACGGACGGCGCCGCGGTCAGCCGGCACCGCGAGGGCATGCAGGCCGGGTGACGGCGCGCACGCCTCGCGCGCCGCCGGTCACTCCTGCTTCACGGCGTGGCCGCCGAACTGATTGCGCATCGCGGCCAGCAGCTTGTCGGAGAACGAGTCGGCGTCGCGCGAGCGCAGCCGCTCCAGGAGCGAGGCGCTGATCACGAACGCCGGGACGCCGAGCTCGATGGCCTCGGCGACCGTCCAGCGCCCCTCGCCGGAATCGGCCACGTAGGGCGCGATGCCCGCCAGGGTGGGATTTCGGCCGAGCGCGTCGCTGGTCAGGTCGAGCAGCCAGGATCGCACGACGCTGCCGTGCCGCCAGATCTCGGCGACCTGGTGCAGGTCGAGATCGAATTCCCGTTTGTGCTGCAGGATCGAGAAACCCTCCGCGTAGGCCTGCATCAGGCCGTACTCGATGCCGTTGTGGATCATCTTGGTGTAGTGGCCCGAGCCGACCGGACCCACCCGGCCCCAGCCGCGCTCGGCGGCGGGCGCCAGCGTCTCGAACACCGGCCGCAGCCGCTCGACCGCCGTGACGTCGCCGCCGATCATCAGGCTGTAGCCCTCGGCGAGGCCCCACACGCCGCCGCTGGTGCCGCAGTCGACGAACTGGATGTGCCGGGCCGCGAGCTGGGCGGCGCGGCGCTGGGTGTCGCGATAATTCGAATTGCCGCCGTCCACCACGACGTCGCCGGGTGCGAGCGCGGCCCCGAGCGCGCCGATGGTGGCGTCCGTGATCTCGCCGGCCGGCACCATCACCCACAGCGCGCGCGGCGCGCGCAGGCGGGCGATCAACGCCTCCAGGGAGTCCGCGGTGACGCCGCCGTGCTGCTCGTGCGAGCGGCGCGCCGTCTCGGACGGATCGAAGCCCACCACCTCGTGGCCGCCGCGCAGCAGCCGCTGCGCCATGTTGGCGCCCATCTTGCCGAGACCGATCATCGCGATTTGCATGGTTGTCGACCGCCGCTTCGGAAGGGAAATGGCCGGTGAGTATAGGGCGCGCCGCCGGAGCGCGGTATCGGCGCCGTCCGACACGGGCTAAAATACGGCGGCGCATGGCCGCCCTCCCGCAAAAGCCCTTGATCGCCTCCGCGTACGGGGGGCTCGCGATCCTGTCCTTCATCAATCTGTTCAATTACCTGGACCGGTACGTCGTCTCGGCGCTGGTCGAGAGCTTGAAGCGTTCCGAGCTCGCGCTCACCGACGCCGAGCTCGGGGCGTTGATGTCGGGCTTCCTGATCGTCTACACGCTCTCGGCGCCGCTGTTCGGGGCGCTGGGAGACCGGTCGGCGCGCCCGCGGCTGATCGCCCTGGGAGTCGGCTGCTGGAGCGTCGCGACGGCGCTGTCGGGGTTCGCCGGCAGTTTCGCCGGCCTGCTTGCGGCGCGCGCGTCGGTGGGCGTGGGCGAGGCGGCCTACGGCACGATCGCCCCGAGCCTGCTGTCCGACTACTTCCCGATGCGGCTGCGCGGCCGCATCATGGCCATCTTCTTCTGCGCCATTCCCGTGGGCTCGGCGCTGGGCTACGTGGTGGGCGGACTGGTCGACGCGCGCTTCGGGTGGCGCGCGGCCTTCTTCGTCGCCGGCGCTCCCGGGCTCGCGCTCGCCCTGCTCTGTCTCGGCCTGCGCGACCCGCCGCGCGGCGCCCAGGACGACCCTCCCGAACCCGAGCCCGCGCCCGCGCCGCGCGCCGCCGCGCTCGCCACCTACGGGCAGCTGCTGCGCAACCGCCCCTACCGGCTCACCGTGCTCGGGTACGCCGCGTACACCTTCGCGATGGGCGGCCTCGCCTATTGGATGCCGGCGTTCCTGGAGCGGGTGCGGGGCATCCCCCGCGACCAGGCGACCGTGAGCTTCGGCGCCATCGTGGTGGTGACGGGATTCGCGGGCACGTTCGTCGGCGGCTGGCTCGGCGATCACTGCATGCGCCACTCGCGCCAGGCCTACCTGTGGGTGTCGGCGGCGGCCACCTTGCTCGCCGTCCCCTTCGTCTGGGCCGCGTTGACCACCGTCTCGCCGTCCGGCTATCTGATTTCGATGGTGATCGCGCAGCTGCTGATGTTCCTGTCCACCGGGCCGATCAACGCGGCCATCGTGAACCTGGTGCTGCCGACCCAGCGCGCCTCGGCCGTCGCGCTCGAGGTGTTCGCCATCCACCTGCTCGGGGACGCGATCTCGCCGTACCTGATCGGCGCGGTCTCCGACGCCTCGTCGCTCGCGCAGGCGGTGCGCATCGTGCCGCTCGCGGTCGTGGCCTGCGGACTGCTCTGGGTCTGGGCCGCCAGGGCCCAGGCCGGCGCCCAGGACGCCTAGCGGCGCTCCCGATCGAGCGTCGCGAAGGACGAGGCGAGCCCGGGCCGATCGCGCAGATCCTCGAGGTCGGCGTCGAGCTTGCGGCGCCAGTTCGGGTATTCGCGGTCCGTCCCCGGCACGTTGACCGGATCGACCATGCCGAGCAGGTCCTCGATCTGCACGGCGGCCAGCACGGAACCCGAGCGCGCGAGGTAGGCGTGCAGCGCCTCGGCGAGCTGCGGCGTGAACGGCTCGTCGGGGGTCGCGGGGCTCGCCGGGGCGAGTCCCTGGCCGCGCAGCGCGTCGAGCAGCGCCTGCCGGTCGTGCCGGCGCTCGCGCTCGACCTCGAGCGCGGCGCCGGCGCTCGGATACAGGTCGAGCGAGCGGCGCAGCTCGATGTCGCGCCCCTCCCAGAAGCTGCGCAGGGTCGGCATGTCGTGCGTGGTCACCGTGGCGAGTGCGCGGCGCGCGTACTCCTCGGGGCGCCGGAACCGCCCGTCCTGCTTCTCGAAGAGCATGACCTTGTAGTGGTAGACGCCGAAGTCGTGCATCGCGCGGCGCATCTCGTCGGGTACGACCCCGAGATCCTCCCCGACCACCAGGCAATCCCGGCGCCAGCTCTCGAGGGCCAGCACCGTGAGCAGCGGATACAGGGGATAGTGCACGTAGGCGCCCTCGGCGGGCGACGCGCCCGCCGGAACCCACCACAGCCGGAACAGCGACATGACGTGATCGAGGCGCAGCGCACCGTAGTAGCGCATGTTGTCCCGGATCAGGCGCACGAAGCCCTGCAGGTGCTGCGACTCCATGACCACCGGATCCGGGGGCGGGATGCCCCAGCCCTGCCCTTTGAGGGCGAGCGCGTCCGGCGGCGCGCCGATCTCGGCGCCCCGACGGTAGCCCGCCTGATCGATCCAGGTCTCGGACCCCGACGCGTTGGCGCCCACCGCATAGTCGCCGTACAGGCCGATCGGCATGCCGAGCACCCGGGCCGTGGTCTGCGCCTCGACGAGCTGCTCGTGCGCGAGCCACTGCAGGTACAGATGGAACTGCACCTCGCGCCCGTGCGCCTCGCGGAAGCCCCGGACCGCCGCGCCGCGCGGATCGCGATATTCGGGCGGCCAGTTCATCCAGCCCGCGGCGCCGCCGGGCGCCGCGGCGGCCCGTGCGTCCAGCGCCTCGAAACAGGCGTGCAGCTGCAGATCCTCCCCTCCCTGCGCGACGAACGCGTGGAAGCGGCGCGCACGCTCCGTGTCGAGCGCGAGCTGCCGCACCCGGAACTCCTCGAACAGCAGCCTCAGGATCTCGAATTTCAGGGCCGCGACCGTCCGATAGTCGACCAGCGGGTTCGCGCGGCAATCCGCCAGCGCGCGCGCGAACCCTGGCTCGGCCACGCGCCCGCGCGCCGCCGCGCAGGCGTCGAACTCGGCGACCGCCGGCACGCAGATGTACAGCACGTTGAGGAAGTGCCGGTTCGAGGCGCTGTACGGGCTCGAGCGCTCCGGCTCG
>JAJXZV010000097.1 GCA_021779875.1 Pseudomonadota bacterium | reverse complement strand
CGCTGCTCGAGGCGGAGGCGAGGGAGAGGCAGCTCTCCGGGCTCAGGAAAGGGACCAAATCCCCGTTAGCGACAGTCGTCGCCAACGGGGAAAGAAGCTTAGCGACGAGTGTCGCAGAGCTTCCAGTTCGGCGGGCCAACGACCTCGCCGGCGCCACCGTCGGCGTGTCGGGCAAGGGCGCCGCGCTCCTGACAGCGTGTCTGAGGGCCGCGCCGGAAATGGCGGTGGCGCCTGCATCCCCTGGCCCTCCGCTGTCACTTGTCTGTCTCTGGCCGGTCGAGGGGAGGCGAGTTGACCATTGAGCAGGTGCTCGAGCAGGCGCGTGAGGGAGCCCGACGCGACGGGCGGCCGCGCTACGTCTCGGTGGTGGCTGATCCGCCGTGGTGCGAAGCGATCCTCGTGGTCGAGGACCGCGAGCCCGCGGGGGAGCACGTCCGGATCGCGCCGGACGGCAGCGCAGCCATCGTCTACCCACCAGGGTGAGCACCTTCGCTCACTCTGCCCGCCACGGCGGGCGTTCGGCGGCCCCTTCCCGGGCCGCCTTCTTTTTCGGGGGCTTGACATGCCGCAAATTCTGCGGCATAGTCCAGAGTATGAACCCGCTCAGAAACACTATCGTGCTCGCGTTGCGGCTTGCGGCGCGCCGGCGAGGCGTGACCGCGGGGGAGCTGGCAACCCTTGCCGGGTGCTCAGTGAGTACGGCTCAGCGTCACCTTGCGGCGCTTGCCGTTGACGGTGTGCTGACCCGCACTGTGCCGGTGCGAAAGGGCGCCCGGTTGGGCGACTGGCGCATCGTCTACCGAGTGAATCGGGAGGTGGGCAAGTAGCCACCCCCAGACGGAAGCGGCCGGCCGGGTGCCCTTGCGAGATACCCGACCGACCTAGCACCGGAACAAGGCGTGTACCAGGCCCTAGTGCTGTCCGAGGATAGCACCGGGGCGCCCGAAAGGGGCGTACCGTGAAAGCAATCATCCAAGGCAAGCTGTACGACACCGACACCGCCGACGAACTCGGCGACACCTCCTACAGCAACCGCTCGGACTTCCGTTTCTGGGCTGAGACGCTCTACCGCACCCGCGGCGGCGCCTACTTCATCGCCGGCGAGGGCGGGCCGATGAGCATGTACGCGCGCGAGTGCGGTCGGAACGAGACCGCCGGCGGCGAGGCGATCCGCGTCGTGACCGAGGCCGAGGCCCGCGAGTGGATGGAGCGGAACTGCGACGCCGACGCGTATATCTCGGCGTTCGGCGCGCCAGAGGAGGCGTGAGGTGCGCGCCCGCACGATGCCCGTCAACGGTGAGCGGTGGACCTGGCCGCCGACGCACACGCACCGGCCGGCCGATGGGCCGTTCACGACCTGCCAGCGGTGCGCGCTGGACGGCGCCGCACCCGAGTTGTACGCGGCGCTGCACGACCTCGTGATCGAGCACGACCGATTCGGCGGCGTCCCCGACTCGTCACCGGCCTGGGGACCGGCTCACGACGCGCTCGCGGCCGTCAAGGTGCCACGATGAGCACCGCGACCCGCACCGCGCCGTTCTATGTGCTCGGCAAGGCCGACGCAATCCTGCGAGTCCACCACCTTCGCCGGCGTCGCGCCGAGCTCGCCCGTGGTGGCGCGAGTCCGGCCGTTCGCCTCGCGGTCGCGGTTGCGCTGCTCGGCGCCCGCCTCGAGGCGGCGGCGTTCGGCCGTCTGGCCTGCTACCTCGAGGGGGTGCCGCGATGATCGGCGCACTCCCCGTCAACTGGACGATCATCGCTCCCTGGACGCATCCGCGCGACGGGGAGCCGGGCGTCGTGATCTCGCCCGACTCGGGCGGTCCCGAGTGGCTCTACTGCGTGGATGGCTCGCTGCGCTCGCTGCCGTGGCGGTGGCGCGAGCACCCACCGGACCCGTGCGGGCTGGCGATCGCTCGCGCGCTGGCGGGGCGGTTGGGCTGGAAGGGCTTCGGCGGGCACCCGGCGCCGGTCACGGCAGGGGCTAGTGGCTGCTGACCCCGAGGCCGCGGGGTGGGACGCCATCGCGACGCTGTTGCTGGCGGTCGAGGTGGATCTCGACGCGGTAGCGCGTCGGCTCGGGCTCACGGCGAAGGCGCTGCGCCACTTGGGCGAGGCCGGCGTCGTGCTCGGGGGCGAGGATGCACTCGTTGCGGACTGCGCCACGCTGGCGGGCGCCTTCCTCGGCGCGATCGATGGTTGCGCGCGCAGCGCGGCGCTGCTTGACGGGCTCAGCACCGTCGAGCGCGCGAACCTGCAGCGCCGCACCGCTCAGCACCTGCGCCTGCTGTTCGACGGCGCCGCCGACGACGCCGCGCTGGCCGATGCGGCGCGCGCCATCGCCCGCGCTCATGCGCTGTGCGGCGTTCGCCTGCCGCAGCTGGTCGCCGCCTACGCGGTCTTGCGCGCCACACTGGAGCCGGCCTTGCGGCGTCTGGCGCCTGACGACGCGGGCCGCGCTGCGCTCGGCGCGGTGCTCGAGTCGCGGCTGGCGCATGAAGTGCAAGTGCAGGCCGAGGTCTTCGAGCGCATCGACGACGATGCAGCGCAGGCCTTGCGTCGGCTCGACGCCGCCGCCGATGCGGCCACCAGCCGCGCCGGGCTCGGGCGCGACGCGGTGCACGCGTTCGGCTCGCTCGACGGCTGCCTGGCGGCCTTGTTCCTGGTCGCCGCCGACGACGGCGATCTGCGCGTCGAGGCGGCTTTCGGCCAGGCGGCGCGACCCTACCAGCAGGCGATGGACGACGGCCGCGTGCCGCGCATCAGCGCCGACCCGCAGCGCCCCGGCGGGCAGGGCATCGGCGCGCGCGCCTGGCGCAGCGGCGAGATCGTGCGCGCCGACGCGTGGTCGGGCGAATCGGCGCTCGAGCCGTGGCAGTCCTTGGGCACGCAGCTGGGCTTTCGCTCGAGCGCGGCGCTGCCGTTGCGCGACGGCCGCGGCGGCACGCTGGCGCTGCTGTGCGTGTACAGCACCTGGCCGGGGTTCTTCTCGACGCCGCGGGTCATGCGGCTGCTGCGCCACGCGCAGCGCCGCCACGGT
>JAJXZV010000399.1 GCA_021779875.1 Pseudomonadota bacterium | reverse complement strand
GCCACCTTGACCAGCGTCTCGTTGCGGATCTCGAGGCTGCGCATCAGCCAGCGGGCCTCCTGCAGCTGCGTGCGAAGCATGGCGTGATCCGGCGCGCGCGAGATCAGGTTGGCGTAGGCATGATTGATGCGCACCTTGGGCATGGTGGCCTGGTTGATCTCGACCACCCAGCCGGACTCCGTGCGGCGCACGAACACGTCGGGAATCACATATTCGGCCTGCGTGGGATTGACGGCGGCGCCCGGGCGCGGATGGCAGGAACGCACCAGGGCGAGCGCCATCTCCAGATCGCTCTCGCTGCACCGCAGCTGCCGACGCAGCAGCACGAGCTGCTGGTTCGCCACCAGATCGAGGTGCTCGAGCGCCACGCGCAGGGCGATGTCGCGCGCCGGCGTCGAGGGATGCAGCTGGCGCAGCTGCAGCGCGATGCATTCGCTCAGGGAGCGGGCGCCCACCCCCGCGGGCTCGAGCGATTGCACGGCGGCGAGCACGCGCTCGACGTCCTCGGCGGAGGCGTCGATCTCGGGCTTGAGGCTCGAGCGGATGGCCTCGATCTCATCCGTGAGATAGCCGTCGTCGCCGATCGCGTCGGTGATCACCCGGGCGATCGCCATGTCGACCGGCGACAGCTTGGCGAGCTCGAGCTGCTCGATTAGCTGCTCCTGCAGGGTCTGGCCGTGCTGATCGCTGAAGTCGCCGCTGCGATCGTCGTCCGGCGACCAGTTGGACTCGCCCCCGGAGGAGTGCTCGCCCCAGGCCTCGTCGGCGATCTCCACCTCGGGCTCGTCGCGCGGTTCGGCGGCGTCGGCACGGGCGTCGATCTGCGCATACTTTTCCTCCACGGGCGATTCGGCCGGATCGTGCGGTGCGTCAGGCGCGGCCTCGGGAGCGAGTTCGTCCTCGGCCTCGAGCATCACGTTGGTCTCGAGCGCTTCGCGCACGTGCGCTTGCAGGTCGAGAGAGGGTAGCTGCAGCAGCCGAATCGCCTGTTGCAGCTGCGGCGTCATGGTCAGCTGCTGGCCAATTCGAAGCTGCAGGCTCGGCTTCAACATGTCTTTTTGTACACCCGCGCCTACAGTTTGAAATCCTGCCCCAAGTACACCTCACGGACCTGCGGGTTGGCAAGAATCTGCTCCGCGGATCCCTCGGCGAGCACCGTGCCCTGGCTCACGATGTAGGCGCGCCCGCAGATGCCGAGGGTTTCCCGGACATTGTGATCCGTGATCAGCACCCCGATCCCCTTGTCGGATAAGTGCTTGATTAATCGTTGAATGTCGGCAACCGACAGCGGGTCGACGCCGGCGAAGGGCTCGTCCAGCAGAATGAACTGCGGGTCCGCGGCCAGCGCGCGGGCGATCTCGACGCGCCGCCGCTCGCCGCCCGACAAGCTCATCCCCAGGCTGTCGCGCACGTGCTCGATGTGCAGCTCGCCGAGCAGTTCCTCGAGCCTGCGGGAGCGTGCGTCCGCGTCGAGGCCGGGACGGGTCTCGAGGATGGCCATGATGTTGTGGGCCACCGACAGCTTGCGAAAGACCGAGGGCTCCTGCGGCAGGTAACCCACCCCGAGCTGGGCGCGCCGGTGCATGGCCAGATGGGTGATGTCGCGGTCGTCGAGCCGGATCTCGCCCCGCTCGCAGCGGGTGAGCCCGACGATCATGTAGAAGGCGGTGGTCTTGCCGGCACCGTTGGGTCCGAGCAGGCCGACCACCTCGCCGCTGTGCACCTCGACCGACAGATCCTTGAGCACCTGGCGGGACTTGTAGGTCTTGGCGAGATGCCGCGCGCGCAACACGCTCATGGCTTGGACGCGGGCGGTGGCGTGATGATGATGCGCACCCGCTGCTGCGATTGCTCGGTGCTGTCCGCGACGATGCTCTGCGCCGTCACGTTGTACTTCAAGGACTCCCCGCGGATCTCGTTCTGCCCGTCGCTCACCCAGGCGTTCTTCGACAGGTGCACGAGCCCGCTCGCCACGTCGTAGTCGATGACGTCGGCCCGGCCCTGCGCGAGCTTGCCCGTCTTCTGCACGCGCTGCTCGAAGGTCGCGGGCTTGCCGTTGACCACGGCCTTGCGCAGCTCGCTGTTCGTGAAGGTGATCTCGGCGTCGTCGGCGGTCAGCTGGCCCTGGTTCATGCCGACTTTCACGTTGCCGCGAAAAGTCCAGACGCTGTTGTCGAAGTCGATGCCCGACGCCTGCCCGAAGTCGGCCGCGATCGACATGGGGCCCTGCACGATCTTGACCTTGTGGAACACCTGGACGCCGCCGTTCAACCCGCCCTCGACGGACTGCGCATCGAGCGTGATCGGCAGCCGCGAGCTCGGAGGCGCCGCGCCGAGCGCCGCCGGCGCCGCGGCCGCCAACGCGAGCATCAGCAGGGCGCTAGGGGAGGAACCGGCCATTGACCTTCGATTCTAAGCGCAACGTCTGTTCCTTCAAATTCGCGACCATGCCGCGCGCCGTGAGGCTCTGCGGACCGTAGTCGATGCGCACGTCGCCCTTGGTGCTCGCCACGGCGGCGGCGACGTCGTAGTGCAGCGTGTCGGTGTGCACCACCGCCTGGTCGCGCCGCGCCGTGCCCGTGCCCTGCAGGCGCACGTTGCCGGTGACGTCGATCGCCGTGCCGCCCGGCTGCACGTGCGCGACGTCGCCGTACAGCGCCCAATCCTCGCCCGGACGCCCCTGGTAGTCGACGCGCACGCCGTACAGCGCCACCTCCTCGCCGTGGTCGACCTGCTCGATGCGCTGCGCCCGAATACGCACGCTCGGCGCGCCGGTCTCCCCGTACTCGGTCAGCACCGCGTCCTTCAGGAAGTAGCCCGGCAGCTCCGGCCGGGGGGCGGCGCCCGATTCGGCCGCGCGGCGGGCGGGGCTGCTCAGGAACCAGGTGCCGACCGCGAGCGCGATGACCGCCAGAATGGTGAGCACGCGCGCCACGGCGTCCGCGCCCCGCCGCGCGCGCGGCGAGCACCGCGTCGGCGAGCTCGCGCACCGCGCCGCGGCCGCCGGGGGTGTGCGAGACCCAGTGGGCGGCGGCGC
>JAJXZV010000373.1 GCA_021779875.1 Pseudomonadota bacterium | reverse complement strand
AGCAGCGCCTGCGCCTCGCGCGACAGCGCCAGGCTCTTCGCGCTGCGCGGGAACACGCCGCCGCCGGGCGAGATCGCCTCCTTCGCGTAGTCCTCCCAGGTCGAGCGGGGCAGCGCGAACAGGCGCTCGCGCTCGCGGAACGAGCGCGCCGCGTCCGGATCCGGATCGATGAAGATGTGCTGGTGGTTGAACGCGGCGACCAGGCGGATGTGGCGCGATCGCAGCATGCCGTTGCCGAACACGTCGCCGGCCATGTCGCCGATGCCGGCGACCGTGAAGTCCGTGTTCTGCACGTCGACGCCGATCTCGCGAAAGTGGCGCTTCACGCATTCCCAGGCGCCGCGCGCGGTGATCGCCATCTTCTTGTGGTCGTACCCGGCCGATCCGCCGGAGGCGAAGGCGTCGCCCAGCCAGAAGCCGTATTCAGCGGAAACCGCGTTCGCGATGTCGGAGAAGGTGGCCGTGCCCTTGTCGGCCGCGACCACCAGGTAGGCGTCGTCGCCGTCGTGCCGGACGACGTCGCGTGGCGGCACGATCGCGTCCTCGACGAGGTTGTCGGTCAGGTCGAGCAGGCCCCGGATCAACGTGCGGTAGCACTCCACGACCTCGGCCTGCTGGGCGTCGCGGTCCCCGGCCGGCATGCGCCGGACGATGAAGCCGCCCTTGGCGCCGACCGGGACGATCAGCGTGTTCTTCACCTGCTGCGCCTTCATCAGGCCGAGGATCTCGGTGCGGAAGTCCTCGCGCCGGTCGGACCAGCGTATGCCGCCGCGCGCCACGTAGCCCATGCGCAGGTGCACGCCCTCCATGCGGGTGGAGAACACGAAGATCTCGTACAGCGGCTTCGGCAGCGGCAGTTCGCGCAGGGCGCGGCTCTCCACCTTGAACGACAGGTAGTCCTTGAACCCGCCCGCGGCGCTCATCTGATAGGCGTTGGTGCGCACCGAGGCGGCGAGCGCGCTCTGCAGGGCGCGCAGGATGCGGTCCTCGTCCGAGCGGGTGACCGCCTCGAGCGCCGCGCCGATCCGGGCGTCGAGCCGCTTCAGGGCTGCGCGCCGCGCGCGCTCGGCGATCGCCGGGTCGAAGCGCGTCTCGAACAGGTCGGCGAGCAGCCGCGCGACGTGCGGGTGGTTCAGGAGCACCTGCGCGACGTAGCCCTGGCTGAAGGGCAGTCCGGTCTGCAGCAGGTAGCGGCAGTAGGCGCGCAGCACGTTCACCAGCCGCCACGGCACGCCGGCCGCCGGGATCAGCTGGTTGAACGCGTCGCTGTCCATGGCGCCGGTCCAGACGGCGGTGAAGGCGCGCTTGATCTCGCGCTCGAGGGCGTCGAATTTGAACGCGGATGCCGAGCGCGTCTCGAGTTCGAGGTCCTGGATCCAGGCGCGGCGGCCGCCGGTGAAATCGAGCTCGTACGGCCGCTCGGCGATCACCTTCAGACCCAGGTTCTCGAGCATCGGCAGCAGGTCGGAGATGGGAACGGCCTCGTGCGCGCGGAAGATCTTGAGGAAGAACCGGCTCGAGCGGCGCGGATCGGGCCGGTAGAGATCCAGGTGCAGGAGCTGCGGGTCCTTGTCGAGGGCCTCCAGGAAGGACACGTCGTGGGCGGCGGCGGCGCCGTCGAAGTCCTCGGCGTACGCGGCTGGAAAGGCCTGCGCGTAGGCGTCGAACAGCCGCGACGCGTATGCCTCGTCGAATCGCGCGAGCAGCGCGCTCTTGAAGCCGTCGGACCAGGAACGCACCGCCGCGGCGACCCGGACCTCGAGCGCCGCGGCGTCGATGCGCGCGGCCGCCGCGGGGCGGTTTCGCGCCACGATGTGCAGCCGGGCGAGATTCGATTCCGCGATCTGCACCTGCGATTCCATGGCGATGGCGTCGAACGCCTCGCGGATCACGCGCTCGATGCGCTGACGGACCTGGGAGTTGTATTTCTCGCGGGGCACGTAGATCAGGCAGGAGTGGAATCGCCGGAACGGATCCCGTCGGACCAGCACGCGCACCCGCGACCGCTCCTGCAGGCCGAAGATGCCGGTGGTGAGCCGGATCAGCTCCGCGACGCTCGCCTGGAACAGCTCGTCGCGCGGGAAGGACTCGAGGATGTGCTGCAGGGCCTTGCCGTCGTGGCCGTCCGGGGCGAAGGCAAAGTGCGCGGTCACCTGCGCGACCTTGTGGCGGATCAGCGGGATCTCGCGCGGATTGGCGTTGTACGCGGTGGAGGTCCACAGCCCGAGGAACCGGCGCTCACCCACCAGCCGCCCCTTCGGATCGAACTGCTTGATGCCGATGTAATCGAGGTAGCCCGCGCGGTGCACCGTCGACTCCGCATTCGCCTTGGTGACCAGCGCGAGTTCGCGCGAGCGGCTCTGGCGGCGGATGTCGGCGGGCAGGATCCGCCCGATGCTCTCCAGGCGTTCGCGGCCGCGGCGCAGGATGCCGAGGCCGCTGCCCTCCACCGGTTCGAGCGACTCGCGGCCGGCGCGGCCGCGCAGCCGATACTCGCGGTACCCGAGGAACGTGAAGTGGCGGCTCTCCATCCAGTGCAGCAGGGCCTGGGTCTCGCTCACGTCGCGCGGATCGAAGCGCCCGTCCAGGCCGTCCAGCTCGAGCGCACAGCGCCGCGCGGCCGCGCGCATGCGGCCCCAGTCGGCGCACGCCGCCCGCACGTCGCCCAGGGCGCGCTCGATCTCGCCCGCGAGGGCGGCGAGCGCGGCCGGATCGACGATGCGTTCGATCTCGATGTGCTGGAACGACTCGAGCCTGCGCGGCCGGGCCGGGTCGCCGTCGCCGCGCGCCTCGAGCGAGGCGAGCCGCCCGCCGGCGTCGCGGGTCACCGCGAATATCGGATGCGCGAGGAAGTGCAGCGTGAGCCCGCGGCGCGCGAGCGCCACGCCGATCGAGTCGACCAGGAACGGCATGTCGTCGTTCACCATCTCGACCACCGTGTGCGCGGAGGCATAGCCGTGCTCGCGCAGCGTGGGATTGAACACGCGCACGAGTGCGCGGCCGCGCCGCTGCCGCGCGAACTGCAGGTGCGCGAGCGCGG
>JAJXZV010000011.1 GCA_021779875.1 Pseudomonadota bacterium | reverse complement strand
GCGCTCCTGCGCGAGCTCGAGCGCATGCAGTGGAACATCAGCCGCACCGCCGAGGCGCTGGGCATCAGCCGCAACACCCTGTACCGCAAGATGCACAAGCACCGCATCGTGCTCGGCCAGTGAACCTCGGACCGTGAAAAAAAGGGGCCGCGCATCGCAGATGCGATGCGCGGCCCCGTGGTCCTGCTCGTCGAAGATTCGGCGGGCGCGGCTCAGGCCTTCAAGACACCCGACATCTTCGCCGCATGCGTGGCGAGCGCGTCCATCAGCGGCGGACTGAGCGCATCGTACGGCTCGAGGCCGACTTCCTTCAGACGAGCGCGCACAGCGCCCATGATGGACGGATCGGCACCGCCCTCGATGATGGAGGAGACGAACGCGGCGAACTGCGGCGGCTGCCAGCCCTTCTCCGGCGACAGCTCCGTGTGGATGAAGTCGAGCCCGTAGAAGGCGTGCTTGGTGTTCTCGATCCGCCCGTACATGTGCACACCGCACACCTTGCAGGCATGGCGCTGAATCGTCGCCGCCGGATCCACCACCGCGAGCTTGTCGCCGTTCTCGGTGACCGTCACCTTGTCGCGGCCGACCACGGCGACCACGGAAAACAGCGCCCCCTTGGGCTTCCAGCACTTGGTGCAGCCGCAGGCGTGATTGTGCGCCGTCTGCGCCTTCACCGAGACCTTGACCGGCCGATCCGTGCACTTGCAGACGAGCGAGCCGCCCGCGAAGTCCTTGGAGCCTTGACGGATGCCGTCAACCGACGGATGAATTGAAAATGTCATGAGTTTTCCTCTAAGGTAGTTTACTTCAAGCCGCTTTCACGGCGTTCGTCACAATCAACACTCTAGCTAGCTAGCGAACGACGCACTCCCACATCGAATCCCGAAATCCTAGAAACGTATGACCGAACGGATCACCTTGCCCTCGTGCATCCTCTCGAAGGCATCGTTGATCCTCTCCAGCGGCAGCACCTCGCTGATCATCTCGTCGATCTTGATCTCGCCCTTGAGATACCGGTCGACGTAGCCCGGCAGCTGCGATCGGCCCTTGACCCCTCCGAACGCCGAGCCGCGCCACACGCGGCCCGTGACCAGTTGGAAGGGGCGGGTGCAGATCTCCTGGCCCGCGCCGGCGACCCCGATGATGATCGATTCTCCCCAGCCCTTGTGACAGCACTCGAGCGCCGCGCGCATCACGTGCACGTTGCCGATGCACTCGAACGAGTAGTCCACGCCGCCGTTGGTCAGGTCGATGACGACCTGCTGAATGGGTTTGTCATAATCCTTCGGGTTGACATAATCCGTGGCGCCGAGCGCCTTGGCCATGGTCCATTTGGACGGATTCAGATCGATGGCGATGATGCGCGAGGCCTTGGCCATGACGGCGCCCTGCACCACCGACAGTCCGATGCCGCCGAGGCCGAACACGGCCACCGTCGAGCCCGGCGTCACCTTCGCGGTGTTGAGCACCGCGCCGATGCCCGTGGTGATGCCGCAGCCGAGCAGGCACGCCTTCTCGAGCGGTGCGGCGGCGTTGATCTTCGCCACCGAGATCTCCGGCAGCACCGTGTGTTCGGAGAAGGTGCTGGTGCCCATGTAGTGCAGCACGGGCCGGCCGTTGATCGAGAAACGCGACGTGCCGTCCGGCATGACACCCCGGCCCTGGGTGGCGCGGATCTTCTGGCAGAGATTGGTCTTCCCGGAGCGGCAGAACTCGCACTCGCCGCACTCGGGCGTGTACAGAGGAATCACGTGATCACCCGGCTTGACGCTGGTCACCCCCGCTCCGATCTCCTCGACGATGCCGCCGCCCTCGTGGCCGAGGATCACGGGGAACAGGCCTTCCGGATCGGCCCCGGACAGCGTGAAGGCGTCGGTGTGGCAGACTCCGGTCGCGACGATGCGCACCAGCACCTCGCCGGCCTTGGGTCCGGCGAGATCCACCTGCTCGATGCTCAACGGCTTGCCGGATTCCCAAGCCACCGCCGCTCTGGTCTTCATGATCCTAAACGCTCCGCGTGAGTACCCGCGCGCCTCGGTGCTGTTCGAGGTGGCGCGGACCGCCCGTCGTGGCGTACCCGGCCGCGCGGCGACCCCGTTCGCGCCAGCGCCATCTTTGAAGCGGCACCCCAGGAGGCTTGCAGCTTGCGTGCCAGTTCGGAGTACGACGCATAACGCTGCTCGATCAGGGACTTGGATGGCCGCGGCGGGTGGCACGGACGGACCGCTCGGGCGCCGGTGTTTCTGAATCGCCACAAATTGCTACAGAAATGTAGCAACGGGCGGGCAGCCGGCGCCGCCCGGCGGCTCAGCGCAGCCGGGTCGACAGCCGGCGCCAGGCCACGCGCGCCCGCGCGATGTTGTGGTGGGGCATCTCCAGGAACATCACCAGCGACGTGCCGCTCGAGAAGCAGTACCGCTTGCCGGTGTCCGGGTCCACCCAGTTGAGCGAACAGTCGGCTTTGATCCGGGCGCCGGCGGCGACCCCCAGCGGATCGAATCCGTCGAACTCGGCGCGCATGGGCCGCTTCGGCACGACCGCCTTCCAGATGCCGCCGTCCGGCGCCGTCGGCGGCGAGCCGGCGAGCGCCGCGCCGCCGATCGACGCCAGAAGCAGCGCCGCCGCCCACCGGGCGCGGCCGATCGCCGTGAATGACCGTTGCATCGCTCGTCCTCCGAGAGTCCCGTGTATCTCATCGACTCCCGTCTGTCGAGCCGTTTCATCCGCTGCATGGCGAAGGTATCATCGAATCGAATGAAATCGCCCACCCAGCGCCGCTACGCCGCGGCGTGCTGCGCGCTGTTGTTCTGTTCGCTCGGCGCCGCGGCCGACGACGATGACGCGGCCGCCCCGACCGGATCGGCCGGGCTGCCGTCTTTGACGGCCGAACAACAGAAGGCGGTCGGCATTCTGCTCGCGCGTCCGGTTCCGGCCAAGGCGCCGGCGCGTCTCGCCGCGCTCGGGGTCGTGCTCGACGACGCCGCGCTCGCGCACGATGCCGGGGAGGCCGCGGCGGCCGCCGAGGCCGAAAGGGCCGCGGCCGCC
>JAJXZV010000450.1 GCA_021779875.1 Pseudomonadota bacterium | reverse complement strand
ATCGGCGTGTGCGCGCGCGGCCACCACCAGCGCGTCGGCCTGCCGGCAGCATTGCCGCGTCCAGCCGGAATCCTCGGCATCGGCGACGTACACGACGTACTCGCTCGCGTGCTCGATCCGGCTGAACCAGCCCGAGGTATGGGCGCGGGCGCGCGCGTCCCAGACGAGCTCGGCACGCCCGAAGCGGCTGAGTTCGTCCAGCAGCGCGGCGGCCACCCCGGCCACGTCCAGGCCGTCGCTGCCCGGCACCAAGGCGAATACGCGGGCGCGGCACAGGGATTGGTCCGGGTCGCCGCTGCGCTGCAACCGGCGGGCGCAGAGACGGGCGAGCGCCAGGCCCAGCGAGGCCGACCGGCGGCTCAGCGTGTCGATCAGGTCGGCCGGCAGCCGCAGCAGCTCGGCGTCGCGCAGCGCCGTCACCGTCGCGCCGCGGGCGCCGCCGAGCAACCAGCCGATCTCGCCCACCAGCTCGCCGGCATCGATCTCGGCGCTGACCCGTCCGGCCGCGTTCGCCACGGCGAGCCGCCCGCTGACCAACAGATATACTGCGTCCGTGGCTTCGCCCTGGCGGAACAGGACGGTTCCGGCGGGCAGGGAAAAATGCGCGGCGCCGGCCGCCAGTGCGCGCAGGGCCGCGGGCTCGACGTCCGCGAAGTGGCCGCAGTCAGACAGGCAGTCGAGGCCGACGCGCAACTCGTGCTCGACCTCCGCCTGTTCTTCGTCCAGGGCCATGCACCCTGTAGCGGCGACGCGGGCGGGTTTCTTTAGGGAGATGACGTGACGCAATCGATGGGTACGGTGGTGTTCTCGCACGGCAAGGAAAGCGGCCCCTGGGGCGCCAAGATCACCGCCATGGCGGCCGTGGCGCAGGATCTTCGGCTGGCGGTGCTGTCGGTGGACTATCGCGGCATCGACGATCCGCTCGCCCGCGTGCAGAAGCTGATCGAGGTCGGCAGCGGCGTCGCGACGCCCATGGTGCTGGTCGGATCGAGCATGGGCGGCCACGTGTCGGCGGCAGCCGCGCGCCGGCTCGAGGCCCGCGGCCTGTTCCTGCTCGCGCCCGCGTTCTACATGCCCGGGTACGAGGCGTACACGCCGCAGGACGTCGGCTGCCCGGCCGCCATCGTGCACGGCTGGCACGACACCGTGGTGCCGGTGGAGCACAGCATCCGCTGGGCGCGCGAACACCGCGCGGCGCTGCACGTGCTCGACGCGGAGCACCGGCTGGAGAACCAGATCCCGGCGATCCGCCGCCTGCTGCGCAGCTTTCTCGACGAGCTCGGCTTCGTCCCCGAGCTCGCCTGAGATCGGGCCGCCGTCAGGGGGAGGGCGGCGGCGGCGGCGCGGCGGGTGTGGCCGGATCGGCCGGCGTCCCCACGGCGCGCGCGTCCGCCTGCGCCATCGCGAGCTCCCGCAGACTCTCCCCGAGCCGCTCGCCGCAACGTCGGCCCATGGCGTCGAAACCGGCGTCCATCGCCGCGTTGTAGGCGGTGACGTAGCGCTTGCCCGGCGCGGACTCGAGGAATTTCAGCACGTGCTCGAGGTCGGCGTCGCTCATGTCCCGGTAGCCGTAGGCCATGAGCCGGCGCATCGACTCGCGCATGTTCTGCTCGAGCCCGGCGCGCGTCGCGTCGACCGACTTGCGGGCGCGCTCGCGCACCGCGCCCGGATCGAGTCCGGACCCGACCGCGGTGCCGACCGCCACCGCTTCGCCCATGCTGAGGAAGACCTGCACGGTCGATTCGGTGGACATGGCGGCCCGCTCGAGCCGCTCGATCAGCGCGTCGCGCCGCGGCGTCGTCGGCGCCGCGAGCGCGCCGCTCATCACCTCGTCGATGTTGGCCTCGCCGAGGGCCGCGAGCGCCACGTCGTCGGCCACCATCTGGCGGCCCAGCGCGCTCGCGAGGAAGGCCTGCGCCTTGGCGACGGTGGCCGGGTCCAGGTTGTGCGCGAAGGCTTCGATGGCGGACGGCTCGAACACGTCGATCCGGAACCCGCGCTTGGCGGCCGCATCGAGCGCGCCGAGCTGCACGTCAGTCAGGTGCTCGCCGCCGCTGACCGTGAACATCTGCCGGATGTGCTTGGGCATGGTCGCGAGCGCGGGGCGCACCTGGCCGCGGACGGCCGCCGCCTGATAGAGATCCGCGGCGGCCTCGAACGGCACCGCGGCCTGTGCCGCCTGCCAGGCGCCCGCCAGCAGAAGACAGCTCAGAACACGAATCATGCGCGAACTCCGGGTGGCTGCTGTGCTCGTCGGATTGTACACTCATGATCCACGCGGGCCGGCTGACCCGAGGCAGAACATGAACCGCTTCAAGCTTTCGACCGCGGCGATCGTCTTTTCGTTCCTTCTGGGATGTTCCTCCCACGACTCGCCCGAGCCCGCGCCGCCGCGCAAGACGGTGTTCGATCCCCTGACCCAGGACCTCGACCGGGCGCGCGCCGCGCAGCAGTCGGTCGACCAGGGCGCAGCGCGCGAGCGGGCGGCGATCGACGCCGAGGAGCGCGGCGACAAGTCGCCCTGATCCGGCGCGCAATCCCATGAGTCTGCTCTGGAGCGTACGCCGCGTGCTCGGGCTGTGGGTGAGGGTGACCGTGAAGCCGGAGGACGCCGCCGCGTCGATCGGCGCCCGGCCCCGGCCCGTGTGTTACGTGCTCGAGCGCGAGAGCCGGGCGGACCTCGCCGCGCTCGACATGGCATGCGCCCGGGTGCGCCTGCCGCGTCCGGCGCGACGACTGCTGCTGGGCGCACAGCGCGCCGACCGCGCCTACTTCGGCATGGGCGGGCGCCGCGGCGCGCCGCGCCCGCTCACGCAGATCGTCTCGGCCGCCGCCGCCCACCCGCAGCTCGACATCGACCTCGTGCCGGTGGCCGTCTTCTTCGGCCGGGCGCCGGACAGGGAGCAGAGCCCGTGGCGGCTGCTGTTCGCCGAGGACTGGGGGCTGGTCGGGCGGTTTCGCAGGCTCCTGCGCGTGATCTTCAACGGCCGCAACACGCTGGTGCACTTCGGCGAGCCGCGGCGGCTGCGCGATCTGCTGGTGCCCG
>JAJXZV010000342.1 GCA_021779875.1 Pseudomonadota bacterium | reverse complement strand
GGCTGATCCCCGCGGTGCGCCGCTCGCCCAACCTCAACTTCGACGCGCAGCACGCGGTGGTGCACCGCGGCGGCTTCATCGGCGTGGAACGTCTCGGCCGCTACACGGTCGAGCAGGGCAACGCGCTCGAGGTCAGCGACGTGACGGTGCGCTTCGGCGGCCTGGTGGCGCTCAACAAGGTCAATCTGGTGGTGCCGTCGGGCGGTGTCGTCGCGGTGATCGGGCCGAACGGCTCGGGCAAGTCGACGCTGTTCAACGTCATCACCGGCCTGGTGCAGGCGGAGTCCGGTTCGATCAGGTTCCGCGGCGAGGAGATCCTCGGCCTGGCGCCGCACAAGGTGCTCGAGAAGGGGGTCGCGCGCACGTTCCAGAACATCCGCATCTTCCCCAACCTCACCGTGCTCGAGAACGTGCTGATCGGCGAGCATGCGCGCCTTTCCACCGGCCCGGTCGGCGCGATCCTGCGTCCGCCGGGCACGCGCGCGGAGGAGAAGCGGGCGGTGGAGTGGGCGAAGGACATCATCGCGCTGTTCGGCAACCGCCTCGCGCCGCGCACCGCGCAGACCGTTAGCGGCCTGTCCTACGCCAACCGCCGGCGCGTCGAGATCGCCCGCGCGCTCGCCTCGCGGCCGAAGATCCTGCTGCTCGACGAGCCGACCGCGGGCATGAACCCGAACGAGACGCTGGAACTGGCCGAGCAGATCAAGGACCTCAAGAGCCTCGGCCTCACCATCCTGCTCATCGAGCACAAGCTCGACGTGGTGACGCGGCTCGCCGATAACGTGGTCGTGCTGGACCATGGCGAGAAGATCGCCGAGGGGCCGGCCGACGAAGTCCGTCGCAACGAGGAAGTGCTGCGCGCCTATCTCGGCCGCGGCGCAGGAGTTTCGCATGCCGCTTGACGCAACGTCGGGCCTGTTGCTCGAGTTCAAGAGTATCAACACCTACTATGGCGATCTGCACGTCCTCAAGGACGTGAACTACGAGATTCGCCATGGCGAGATCGTGAGCCTGCTCGGCGGTAACGCCTGCGGCAAATCCACCACCATGAAGACGATCATGGGTGTGGTGCGGCCGCGCACCGGCACGGTGATCTTCGACGGCCAGCCGATCGAGAAGCTGTCGACCTCCGAGCGGGTGCGGCGCGGCATCGCGCCGGTGCTGGAGGCGCGGCGGCTGTTTCCGCGCATGACGGTGTTCGAGAATCTCGAGATGGGCGCCTTCATGCGCAAGAAGGGGGCGGAGTTCGCCCAGGACCTCGAGCGCGTCTACGAGCTGTTCCCGCGCGTCAAGGAGCGGCGCAGCCAGGTCGCCGGCACGCTCTCCGGCGGCGAGCAGCAGATGGTGGCGATAGGCCGCGCGCTGATGGCAAGGCCGCGCCTGATCTGCATGGACGAGCCCTCGATGGGGCTGTCGCCGCTCTACGTCGAGCAGGTGTTCGATATCATCCAGACGATCAACAAGCAGGGTACCTCGATCTTCATGGTCGAGCAGAACGCCTCGATGGCGCTGTCGATCGCCCATCGCGCCTATGTGCTGCAGACCGGCGTCGTCGTGCTCTCGGGCACCGCGGCCGAGCTGCGCGAGGACAAGAACATCCGCGAGGCCTATCTCGGCGAGCTGCAGGTCCCGGGCGCGAAGGCGGAGGCGGAGGCGAAATAGCGGCGCCTCTTGCCAGCCTCCGCTAACGGGCGAAGATAGGCGCCCACGAGCAAATGGGGGTCCGAATCATGCGCAGATCACTTCTCGCGGCCGTCGCGGCCGGCGTGCTTGGTATCGCCGTGCCGGCGGTTCACGCCGCCAGGGCGCAGACCTTCCACATCGCGCTGCGCGAGGATCCCGACCAGCTCGATCCGACGCTGGCGCAGTCCTATGTCGGGCGCATCGTCTTCGCCGGGCTGTGCGACAAGCTGTTCGACATCGATGCCAAGCTCAACGTGGTGCCGATGCTGGCGACGTCGTTCAACTGGCAGTCGCCGACCTCGCTCATCATCCACCTGCGCCAGGGGGTGACGTTCCAGGACGGCACCAAGATGGACGCCGCGGCCGTCGTCTACACGATCGAGCGCGACCTCACGATGCAGGGCAGCGCGCGCAAGGGCGAGCTCGCCAACGTGACCGGCGCCGAGGTGGTCGATCCGCTGACGGTCAAGATCACGCTGTCCGCGCCCAATGCCGGGCTGATCGCCCAGCTCACCGATCGCGCCGGCATGATCGTTTCGCCCGCGGCAGCGAAGAAGGAGGGCAAGAATTTCGCCCTGCATCCGGTCTGCGCCGGACCGTTCGCCTTCGCCAAGCGGGTGCCGCAGGACGAGATCGTGCTCGACCGCTACCCCGGCTACTGGAACGCGAAGGCGATCCATTTCAACCAGGTGATCTACCGGCCGTTCCCCAACGGCTCGGTGCGCCTCGCCAACCTGCAGGCCGGCGCCATCGATCTTTCCGAGCAGATCCTGCCGACCGACGTCGCGGCGGTGAAGAAGAACCCGAAGCTCGAGGTCGTGATCTCGCCGGGCCTCGGCTATAACGGCATCACCTTCAACACCAACAACGGCCCGCAGGCGAAGACACCGATCGGCGAGAGCGCCCTGGTGCGCAAGGCGTTCGAGCTGTCGATCGACCGGCAGGCGCTGTCGCAGGTCGTCTTCAACGGCATGTATCCGCCGACGGCACAGGCGCTGTCGCCGCTCAGCCCGTTCTACGACAAGGCGATCACGGTGCCGGGGCGCGACGTGGCCAAGGCGAAGGCGCTGCTCAAGCAGGCGGGGGTGAAGCTGCCGGTGCCGGTGACACTGACCATCACCAGCAACTCCGACTCGCAGCAGATGGGCGTCGTGATCCAGTCGATGGCCAAGGAGGCGGGCTTCGCCGTGAAGCTGCGCACGCTCGAGTTCGCGACCAGCCTGCAGGCGGGCCACAAGGGCGACTTCCAGGCCTACCTGATCGGCTGGTCCGGCCGCGTCGATCCCGATGGCAACCTGACCGGATTCCTGCATAGCGGCGCGTTCTTCAACTACGGCCACTACAGCAACCCGGCGATGGACAAGCTGC
>JAJXZV010000398.1 GCA_021779875.1 Pseudomonadota bacterium | reverse complement strand
GGCATAAAGGCGCACGATGAGCGACGATTTGGTCAATATCGAAGTCAACGGCGTGCCGTTGAAGGCCCGCAAGGGCCAGATGATCATTCAGGTCACGGACCGCGCGGACATCTACATCCCGCGTTTCTGCTACCACGACAAGCTCAACGTCGCCGCGAACTGCCGCATGTGCCTGGTCGAGGTGGAGAAGGCGCCGAAGCCGATGCCGGCGTGCGCCACTCCGGTCACCGAGGGCATGAAGGTCTTCACCAAGTCGCCCAAGGCCGTGGCGGCGCAGCGCGCCACCATGGAATTCCTGCTGATCAACCATCCGCTCGACTGCCCGATCTGCGATCAGGGCGGGGAGTGCGAGCTGCAGGACCTCGCGATGGGCTACGGGCGCGACGTCGCGCGCTTCAACGAGCGCAAGCGCGTGGTGAAGGACAAGAACCTCGGGCCGCTGGTCTCCACCGACATGACCCGCTGCATCCACTGCACCCGCTGCGTGCGCTTCGGCCAGGAGATCCAGGGCTACCCGCAGATGGGCGCGACCGGGCGCGGCGAGCACATGGAGATCGGCACCTACATCGAGCACAGCGTCGATCACGAGCTGTCCGCCAACATCATCGACCTGTGTCCGGTCGGCGCGCTCAACAACAAGCCGTTCCGCTATCACGCGCGCTC
This sequence comes from Pseudomonadota bacterium, assembly GCA_021779875.1. Taxonomy (GTDB): domain Bacteria; phylum Pseudomonadota; class Gammaproteobacteria; order Steroidobacterales; family Steroidobacteraceae; genus Bog-1198. The sequence goes on along the minus strand of JAJXZV010000398.1, from coordinate 2,391 downwards.
CTGGGAGATGCAGCAGCACGCCCTGGTGTCGCCGCACGACGGGTTCGGCACGAACCTCTACGCCCACGTGCTGCGCGGCCGGATCATGCGGGTCGTGCCGCGGCAGAACGAGGACATCAACGAGACCTGGATCGCGGACCGCGACCGCTTCGGCTTCGAGGGCATGTACGGCGCCGACCGGGCCGGGCGGCCGATGCTGCGCATCGACGGCGAGCTCGCGCCCGTGGACTGGGACGTGGCGCTGACCGCCGCCGCCGAGGGCCTGCAGAAGGTGGCCGCGGCGCACGGCGGCTCGGCGGCCGGTTTCCTCGCCTCCCCGGGCGCGACGCTCGAGGAGCTGTATCTGCTCGCGCGCATCGCGCGCGGGCTCGGCAGCGCGAACATCGACCATCGTCTGCGGCAGCTCGACTGCCGCGCGCCGGAGGGCGAGGGCGTCTATCCGAATCTCGGCCTGGCGATCGCCGACGTCGAGCGGCTCGAGGGCGCGCTGGTGGTCGGCGCGAACCTGCGCCACGAGATGCCGCTGCTCGCGCACCGGCTGCGCAAGGCGGCGGTGAAGTCCGGCGCGCGGATCGGCTTCTTGAACCCGCAGCGCTTCGAATACCTGTTCCCGGTGGCCGCGAACGCGGCGAGCCCGGACCTCGTGGCCGATCTGGCCGCCGCGCTGCGGGCGGCCGCGGCCGCGGCCGGCAAGCCCGTGCCCGAAGGCGTGCCGGCGGCCGCGGTGAGTGAATCTCATCAGGCGCTGGCCGCCGCGCTCGCGCGCGGCGAGCGCCGCGCGCTGCTGCTCGGCACCCTGGCGCAGCGCCATCCGGCCTACGCCGAATTGAAGGCCCTGGCGGCGATCCTCGCCGGGCTCACGGGCGCGAGCCTCGGCCTGATCACCGAGGGGCCGAATGCGGCGGGAGCGTACCTCGCGGGCGCCGTGCCGCACCGGGAGCCGGGCGGCGCGCCGGCGGCGGCGATCGGCCTGTCGGCGCCGGCCATGCTGCAGGCCCGGCTCAAGGCCTACGTCCTGCTCGGCGGCATCGATCCGGCCGAGGATCTGGTGGGCGCGGCGGACGCGCTGCGCGGCGCGGACCTCGTGATCGCGGCGGGCACGCACCTGCCGGAGTCGCTGCGCGCGGTGGCGCACGTGGTGCTGCCGATCGGCGCCTTCGCGGAGGGCTCGGGCACGTTCGTGAACGTCGAGGGCCGCTGGCAGAGCTGGACCGGCGCCGCGAAGCCGCACGAGGAGAGCCGGCCGGGCTGGAAGGTGCTGCGCGTGCTCGCCAACCTCCTGAACGTGCCCGGCACCGATTACGTGAGCTCCGAGGAGGTGCGCGAGGCGCTGAAGGAATCCTGCGGAGCGCGGGCCGCTGCGCTCGCCGGCGGCTCGACGCAGGCCCGGCTGCCGCCGGGCGCGCGCGCCGGCGGCCCGTGGGTGGACATCCCGCCCTATCAGGGCGACATCCTGGTGCGCGGCTCGACGGCGCTCGCGAAGACCAAGGACGGGCGCATCGCCCGCGCCGTGATCTGATCATGTGGCAGTGGCAACCCATTCGGGAGTGGCTCGCCGGCCTGATCACGCCGTACTGGGCCGACCCGCTGCTCACGGCGGTGCAGATCCTGATGGTGACGGTATGCCTGGTGCTGGTCATGGCGTTCTACACGCTGGCCGAGCGCAAGGTGATCGGCTGGATCCAGGCGCGGCGGGGGCCGAACCGGGTGAACCTGCTCGGCCTGCCGGGATTCGGGCAGCCGTTCGCCGACGTCGTCAAGCTGATGTTCAAGGAAATCCTGGTGCCCGCGGACGCGAACGGCCTGCTGTTCCGCCTCGCGCCGTTCCTCGCCATGGTGCCGGCGCTCGCGACCTGGGCGGTGATCCCGTTCGCGCCCGAGCGGGTGTTCGCCGACATCGACGCGGGACTCCTGTACATCCTGGCGCTCACCTCGATGGGCGTCTACGGCATCATCATCGCCGGCTGGGCGGCGAATTCGAAGTACGCGTTCCTCGGCGCCATGCGCTCGGCGGCGCAGATCGTCGCCTACGAGATCGCCATGGGATTCGCCATGGTCGGGGTGCTCATGGCCGCGGGGAGCCTGAACATCGGCGACATCATCCGCGCGCAGCACGGCGGGGCGCTCTCCTGGAACTGGTTCTGGCTGTTCCCGCTGTTCGTCGTGTACTTCATCTCGGGCGTCGCGGAGACCAACCGCGCGCCGTTCGACGTGGCCGAGGGCGAGTCCGAGATCGTCGCCGGCTTCCACGTCGACTACTCCGGCATGGCGTTCGCGCTGTTCTTCATCGCCGAGTACGTGAGCATGATCCTGATCTCGGCGCTGACCGTGATCTTCTTCTTCGGCGGGTGGCTGTCGCCGTTCGACGGCTACTTGCCGGCGTCCTCGCTG
>JAJXZV010000242.1 GCA_021779875.1 Pseudomonadota bacterium | reverse complement strand
TGTCCCTGAGCACCGGCGACACCGTGTGGGATTCGGCGGTCGCCGCGCCGCACGGGCGCACGGAGCTCGAGCGCCTGATCGACATCGACTCGGCGGTCCAGGTGGTCGGCAACGACGTATTCGTGGCCGGATACCAGGGCCGCACCGCCATGCTCGCGCTCGACTCCGGCCAGATCTGGTGGGCGCACGACATGTCGAGCTATCGGGGCCTTTCGGTCGACGGCGATCACCTCTACGTCACCCAATCGGACGGCGAAGTGGTCGCCATGCGCCAGCGCGACGGTTCGGAGGTGTGGCGCAACAACAAGCTGCGCATGCGCGCGCTGACGGTGCCGGCCGTCACCGGGTCGGCGATCGCCGTGGCCGACCTCCAGGGATACCTGCATTGGCTGGACAAGGGCACGGGCGAGCTGGTGGCGCGGCAGCGCGTGGCCAAGAAGGAGCGTGTGAGCAATCCGCTCGCGGTCGCCGGCGACACCATCGTGGTTCTCACCGACGGCGGCACGCTCGCGGCCTATCGCGCGGCGCCTGCGCCAAAGGCGCCCTGAGGGCCCCATGCTGCCGGTAGTCGCCCTGGTCGGTCGGCCGAACGTGGGTAAATCGACCCTGTTCAACGCCATGACCGGCACCCGCGACGCCCTGGTGGCGGATTTGCCCGGGCTGACCCGCGATCGCCAGTACGGCTTCTCGCGGCGCACGGCGGTGCCGTGCATCGTGGTCGACACCGGCGGGCTGGTCGAGCATGCCGCCGACATCGAGCGCCTGATGGTGGAGCAGACCGAGCGCGCCATCGCCGAGGCCGACCGGCTGGTGGTGGTGGTCGACGGGCGCGCCGGGGTGACGCCGCAGGACCAATTCGTGGCGCGGCTCGCGCGCCGCAGCGGCAAGCCGCTGTGGCTCGCGGTCAACAAGACCGAGGGATTCGACCATGACGTGGCCGCGGCCGAGTTCCACCAGCTCGGCCTCGGCGAGCCGCTGGCGATCGCCGCCGCGCACGATCAGGGGATCACGGACCTGCTCGAGACCGTGCTCGAGGGCCTGAGCGCGGACGCCGAAGAGGCCGTCGAGGCCACCGGGATCAAGGTGGCGGTGATCGGCCGGCCGAACGTCGGCAAGAGCACCTTGATCAACCGGCTGCTGGGCGAGAACCGCATGGTGGCTTTCGACCAGCCGGGCACGACCCGCGATGCGGTGTTCGTGCCCTTCGAACGCGACGGCGAGCGCTATACGCTGATCGATACGGCCGGCGTGCGCCGCCGTGCGCGCGTCGAGGACGCGCTCGAGAAGTTCAGCGTCATCAAGACGCTGCAGGCCATCGAGAGCGCGCACGTGGTGGTGGTCGTCATGGATGCGCACGACACCGTCGCCGACCAGGATGCGAGCCTGCTCGGCACGGTGGTCGAAGAGGGTCGCGCCGTGGTGCTCGCGATCAACAAATGGGACAACATTCCCGCGGAGCAGCGCGACCTGATCCGCCAGCAGATCGAGCAGCGCCTGACGTTCGCGGACTACGCGCCGCTGCACTTCATCTCGGCACGCCACGGCAGCGGCGTGGGCGAGCTGCTCGCCTCGGTGCGGCGGGTCTATGCGGCCGCCATGCGGGAGATGGGCACCCCGGAGCTCACCCGGATCCTCGAGGCGGCGATCGTGAGCCACCAGCCGCCCCTGGTGAGCGGCCGGCGCATCAAGCTGCGCTATGCGCATCAGGGCGGGCGCAATCCCCCGGTCATCGTCATCCACGGCAATCAGACCGAGCACGTGCCGGACGCCTATCGGCGCTACCTGGTCAACGTGTTCCGGCAGGCCTTCGACCTGCGGGGCACGCCGGTGCGCGTGGCCTTTCGCGGGGAGGAGAACCCCTTCGCCGGCCGCCGCAACGTCCTCACCCCCCGCCAGAAGCGCAAGCGCAAGCGGCTCATCCAACGCAACAAGCGCTGACCGCGAGGTTTGCTACACTGGCGCCGCCGGCCTTCGGAAGGCGGCGGCGGGACCCTGGGCAGGATGACCAGTGCGGCAATGGCTCGAATCGCGGATCGTGAGGCTGGCGCTCGGCGTGGCGCTGGCGGTCGGGGCGTACGCGCTCGCGGGGTTCGTGATCGCGCCGCGAGTGTTGCGCTCGCAGCTGATCGAGCGCGTGCACGGCGCGCTCGGGCTCACCCCCGTGGTGGGCGACATCCGCATCAATCCCTTCCTGTTCCAGCTGGAGATGAAGAACGTCGCCCTGCCGGGCGCTGACGGCGAGAAGCTGGTCGGCTTCGAGCGGCTGTTCGTCGATTTCGAGCTGTCTTCGATCGTGCATCGCGCCTACACGTTCCGCGCCATCGCCCTGGATGCGCCGGTCGTGAACGTGAAGGTTGCGCGCGACGGCACGCTCAACCTGATGCAGCTGAAGCCGAAATCGCCGCCGACCCAGCCCGAGAGCAGCGGACCGATGCCCGCCCTGCGCGTGGCGTCGCTCAAGGTGAGCCGCGGCTCGGCGGGGTATGACGATCGCAGCCGGCCGACCGAGTTCTCCGCCCGGCTCGAGCCGATCGACTTCGAACTGCGCGACTTCAGCACGGGCGCGAGCGGCGGCGCGTTCATGCTCGCCTTCGCGTCGCAGCTCGGCGAGCGCTTCGAATGGCACGGGCATCTCTCCGTGCAACCGCTCGCGTCCGACGGGGAGATGCGCATCGCGGGCCTGCGCGCCCGCACGGTGTGGACGTACCTCGAGGACAAGCTCAATTTCGTGGTGAACTCCGGCTCGCTGGACGCGCAGGCGAACTACCGCTTCGCATCGGGCGACGCCCTCGACTTGAAGATCGAGGCGCCGAAGCTGACGCTCAGCGACCTGGTCGTGCGGCCGCGGGATGCCGAGGCCGATTGGATCAGCCTGCCGGCGCTCGAGGTGACCGGTACGACGTTCGATCTGCGCACCCGGCGGGCGCACGTCGAGCACCTGTCGCTCGAGCGCTTGAAGGTGCTCGCCTGGCTGGAGGCCGACCGTTCGTTGAATCTCCTCAAGCTGGCGGCGCCGCGCACACCGGCGGTCGGGACGCCGCCGGTCCCGGGCGCCGCGCCCGCCGCGCCTGCCGCG
>JAJXZV010000406.1 GCA_021779875.1 Pseudomonadota bacterium | reverse complement strand
GGTCGTGCGAGCACGCTCGGGCCGCCCGAAGAGCAGGCGGCGATTGCCTCCCTTATCGGCCAGACGCCGCATCTCGTCGCGGCGCTCAACGCGCCGGGCACCGCCGCAGCGCCTCATGAGCCGGCGCCCCCGCCGCAGCATTGAGGTTCCGCCGCCGCTTCTCCTTGCCGAGGTCCGGCGCCTAGCGATGATTGTCCAGCGGAGACAACCCCAGAGCGATTCTCCTGGTGCACGTCGTCGGTTCCTGGCCGTCGCCGGCGCGATTGGCGCCGGAGTCCCTGGGCTTCACGGATCTCACGCTGTTCACCGCGCCGCCGCCCCAGCTCTGATCCTCACCTTGCGGTGCGGTACCATTCGAGGATGTGCTCGCCGTTCCAGTGCACCACGTCGGGGTAGCGGGCGATGTGCTCGTAGACCTGCTCAAGATATTTGATGCGGAAGGGCTGTCCGCTGATATAGGGGTGGATCGCGATGGCCATGATCTTGGCCCGCTCGGCGCCCTCGAGGTAGTAGCGCTCGAAGGCGTCGATGCATTTCCGCGTCCAGTATGCCGCCTCGTGGTGCTGAACGATCATCATCGGGATGTCGTTGGTCTCGACCGAATAGGGCAGGGTCACGAGCGGCCCGCCCGCCGTCCGGATCTCGGTCGGCTCGTCGTCATAGACCCAGTCGCCGATGTATCGGATGCCCGCGGCCGCGAGGTGCTCGGGCGTCTCCAGGGTCTCGGTGAGCCCTGGCCCGAGCCAGCCGAGCGGCCGCTTGCCGGTGAACTTCTCGATCGTGTCGAGCGAGCGGGCGATCATTGCCGGCTGGTCCTTCACATTGTGAATCGGGCCCTGCTCGAAGCTGTGGGCCGTGAATTCCCAACCCGCGTCGCGGCATGCTTCTGCGACCCGGGGATAGTCGAGGCAGACCCGGGCGTTGAGCGCCAGCGTCGGCCGGATGCCGAGCGACCCGTAAAGCCTGTAGAAGCGCCAGAACCCGACCCGCATCCCGTATTCGTGCCAACTCCAGTTCGGTACGTCGGGAAGCAGGCTGGCCCCGGTCGGTGCGGGCACCACCTGACGCGCCATGGGATGGGCGATGTCCCAGACCTCGAGATTGACGATCGTCCATATGACCACGCGTGCGCCGTTTGGCAGTTTGAGCGGCGGGCGGTCGACAATGGCTGAAAAAGGCGCGCGGTCGCGCGGCTGCATCGACATCTCGTTCTCCTCCGGAAGGGTCTCCGAAATGAGAGTACCGGCACTCCGGCGGAGGGGCCAGTGTGGGCAGCAATGTGTGGGCGGCAATGCCGCAGCGAGGGGACCGGCGCAGTTCCGACGGTTTTTTTGTCGTGCCATGGGAGATTTTCGCGCCAGGGTGTTTACCGCAACGATGGAACTCGCCGACGCCAAGCCACGTGCCGCCGTCGCGGTCGCCGCCGCGGCGGCGCGCGCCGGCCATGTCGTCACCTTCGGCATGACCCCCACCGCGCCCGAGACCGGCTACGGCTACATCGAGCGTGGCGAGCCCATCGCGGGGATCGAGGGCGCCTTCCGCGTCGCCCGTTTCGTCGAGAAGCCGGACCGTCCCACGGCCGAGGCCTACCTCGCCTCAGGCGGCTTCTTCTGGAACGCCGGCATGTTCGTCTTCACCGCAGCGGCCCTTATCGCGGAGTTCGAGCGACACGCGCCCGACGTGCTGGCGAGCGTCCGTGAGGCCGTCGCCCGGCGCGCGACGGAGACGGACTTCATCCGCCTCGGCGCGGACGCCTTCGCCGCCTGCCGCAACATCAGCCTTGACTACGCGGTCGCGGAAAAAACCTCCCGCAACGCCGTCGTCCCCGCCTCGCTTGGCTGGTCGGACGTGGGCTCCTGGGCGGCGCTGTGGGAACTGGGCGCGAAGGACGCCGCCGGCAACGTTGCGACCGGCCGTACGGTGCTGGTCGATACGCGCGGCTGCTACGTGCGCGGCGACGGCACGCTCGCTGCCGTCGTGGGGCTGGAGGACGTGGTGCTGGTGGCAACGCCCGACGCGGTGCTCGCCCTGCCCCGCGAACGCGCGCAGGACGTCAAGGCGGTGCTGGACGCGATCAAGGCAGGCGGGTTGGACAGCATCCCGGGCATCGTCTAGAGCCGCCGGGTTCTCGACCAGGAACCAACTCATGCCGCGCGCGCTGATCACCGGGATAACCGGCCAGGACGGGGCCTATCTCGCCGCCTTCCTGCTGGAGAAGGGCTACGAGGTGCACGGCCTGCTGCGCCGCTCCGCCTCGGCCGACGTCATCGGCGAGCGCCTGCGCTGGCTCGGCGTGCTCGATCAGGTGCAGATGCACGACGGCGACCTGCTCGACCTCGGCGCCACGCTGCGCATCGTCGAGCGCGTCAAGCCCGACGAGGTCTACAACCTTGCCGCCCAGAGCTTCGTCGCCTCCTCCTGGCAGCAGCCGGTGCTCACGGGCAATGTCACCGGCATCGGCGCGCTGCACATGCTGGAAGCGGTGCGCATCGCCTGCCCCGGCGCGCGCTTCTACCAGGCATCCTCGTCTGAAATGTTCGGCAAGATCCAGGAGCCGGTGCAGAGCGAGAAAACGCCCTTCTACCCGCGCTCGCCCTACGCCGTGGCGAAGCTCTACGCGCACTGGATGACGATCAACTACCGCGAGAGCTTCGGCCTGCACGCCTCGGCCGGCATCCTGTTTAACCACGAGAGCCCGCTGCGCGGCATCGAGTTCGTCACCCGCCGCATCACGGATGGCGTCGCGCGCATCAAGCTCGGGCTCGCGAAGGAGCTCACCCTCGGCAACCTCAACGCCAGCCGGGACTGGGGCCACGCGCGGGACTACGTGCGCGCCATGTGGCTGATGCTGCAGCAGCAGGAACCCTCGGAGTTCGTCGTCGCCACCGGCCGCACGACCACGATCCGCGATTTCTGCGCCATCGCCTTCGGCTATGCCGGCCTCGTCTGGGAGGAGCATGTGCGCAGCACCGCCGCCCTGATGCGCCCGGCGGAGGTGGACGTGCTGCTCGGCAACCCGGCGAAGGCAAAGCAGGAACTCGGCTGGACCCCGGAGATCGGGCTCGAGGACATGGCCGCCGAGATG